>CAMBTF010000007.1 GCA_945870545.1 Akkermansia muciniphila | reverse complement strand
AGCCGATGCGCTAGCGGCAGGCCTGAAAGCCGGCGACCTCCTCCGCGATCTCGCCGCACTCGCCGGCGGCAAAGGCGGCGGCAAGCCGGATCAGGCTAGGGGCGCGGCTCCGGATCGCACGAAGCTGGAGGAGATCAAAGCGGCGGCTGGGAGTACTTTGTTAAAATGACACGACGACTACGGATTTGAACTTTTCCCGCTTGCGAAATGTTCTGGAATGCAGAACATTGGGGAGGTGATCGAAAGTTTCGGTGATAAGGAAACGGAAAAGCTTTGGCGCGGCCAGAGGACACGTTTCCCCGCCGATCTTCTCCATCGTGCCATCACCAAACTCAACATGCTGGATGCCGCCACAACCCTCGATTTCCTACGAGTTCCGCCGAGCAATCGTCTGGAGGCTCTGAGGGGAAATCGCTCCGGCCAGCACAGCATTCGCATCAACGATCAATGGCGCATCTGCTTCCGCTGGAGTGAGGGAAATGCCTTCGATGTCGAAATCACCGACTACCACTGAACTTTCAGAACAATGACACGTGAACAAAAAGCCATTCTTGCCGTCACACCGGGACGCCTTCTTAAAGAGGAGTTTCTCGATGCGTATCAACTCAGCCAAAGCGAACTTTACCGGCGCACGGGGATTCCCCGCTCAACAATCAACGAGATCGTCAAAGGCAAACGTGCCATCAATGCGGAGGTGGCCTTCACCTTGGGTACGTTCTTCGGCATGGATCCGCAGTTCTGGATCAACCTCCAAAGCCGCTACGATCTCCGGGTGGTTCAGTTTCAGCATGCATCGGCGATCCGGGCGCGGGTGAAGCCTCTGGTCGCGTGACGATACTTCCGGATACTCAACTTTCGGCATGGGACTGTTCCCCGGTCGTCAAAATATCACTGGAAATGACGGTCGTATTCCTCGCACGTCCGAACAGATCGCCAGCAGCGCTTGAGTTTAAATGATTCGGTTCATTCCATCCAGCCTCCCCGCCGCATAGGCTCCAAAGACTTTCGCGATCTCATCCCGCACGCGGCGGAAGACGGCGAACTGCTCCTCCTCAGTGCCGGTGGCGTGGGCGGGATCATCGAAGGGCCAGTGGTGGCGGTTCATCTGGCCGGGGAACATGGGGCAGGCCTGGTCGGCGTTGCCGCAGACGGTGATCACCGTTTCCACCTGGTCTTCGAGGAAACCGTTCATGTGCTTCGAGTGGTGGCCGGTGGTGTCGATGCCGATCTCCTCCAGCGCGCGGATCGCGAGCGGGTGGACGTATCCGGCGGGGTTCGAGCCGGCGCTTTCGACGCGGAATTTTTCCCCGAGCGCGCGGCGCAGGATCGCCTCGGCGAGATGGGAGCGGCAGGAGTTGCCGGTGCAGAGGATGAGGATGGCGGGTGGTTTCATGGGGTGGATTCCGGTTTGCGGGTTATTTTGAAAAGGGGAATAGCGACGATCGCGCCGATGATGGTGGCGAAGGGGTAGAGCCAGATGTGATCGAAATGGCCGCTGACGAGCGCGGGGCCGAGCGAACGGGCGGGGTTCATCGATGCGCCGCTGATCGGCCCCGCGAACATTGCTTCGAGCCCCACCACGGAGCCGATCGCGATCGCGGCGGTGATGCCTTTCTCCTTCGCGCCGTGCGAGACACTGAGAATGGTAAGCATGAGGATGGCTGTGAGGATGATCTCCAGGAAAAAACTCTGCGCTGCAGTGTCTGCCGGAAGTGTCATTCCGAGCCTCCACGAATCCGGGAAGAGGAGTTTCAGCGAGCCGCTGGCACTGAGCGCGCCGAGCATCTGGGCGCTCAGGTAGGCGGGCAGATCTGCGGCGGGAAAACGCCCGGCCACCGCGAAGCCTATGGATACGGCGGGATTGAGATGCGCGCCGCTGACATCGCCGAAGGTGTAGATCATCGCCGCCACGACCAATCCGAAGGTCAGAGCCACGCCGACATGGCCGATCACACCGCCGGTGATTTCGTTCACGACCATCGCTCCAGTCCCCGCGAAAACGAGGATGAAGGTGCCGAGCAATTCCGCGAAAAACCGATGCTTCATAATTTCAGCAGGTTTGGCCGGGGGCGCAGCAGGAGGATTTCCCGCCGAGGGCGGGGAGGCGGTTGATCGAAGGCAGTCCGCAGAGTTCCGGAGCGAGGCATTCGGCGTGCTTGTGGGCGAGGGTGAGGATAACCGCGTCGCCGGTGATCTCGTGGCCGGTGATCGTGTATTGGGAAATCAAGCGATCCTCGTATTCGATCTCCACGGGGACGGAATCATCGGGGATGACGGCTTTGCCCTTTTCGAGGATGCCCGCCATTTTCCCGGTCTCGATGCGGTGGTCGTAATCCTCGCCGACCCAGACTTGGAGCTGGCAGGTTTCGGTTTCGCGCCGCGTGCCGCCGCAATCGAGGAAAGTCTTGCGGACATGGCCGACCTCCGTGACGTGGAAGGAAAGCGGGATCGCATCGCCGTCCGGCAGGCGGATGCGGAAATGGTGGTCGGCATTTCCGGCGAGGAGGGATTTCAGTTCCTTGAGTTGCATGATGTAGGTTCGGCGAGTTTGACGGGTCCCGGGCAGCAGCTGTTTTCGCGATCCTTGAGGCGAGCTTTCGCTTTTTTCAGGTCGGTCTTGTGTTCGGGACTGTTCGGGAAGGATTCAATGAGGCGGGTAAGTAGGGGGTGGTGCTTTGTGTGGATGCGGAAATACGTCCATTTCCCGCAGTGCTCGCTCTCCAGCAGCCCGGCCTTGCGGATGATCTGCACGTGGCTGGAAACGGAGGACTGCGGCATCCCTAGAATATCCGCGAGTTCGCAGACGCAGAGCGCGCGATCCATCACGAGCCGGACAATGCGCCAGCGGGTCTCATCGCCAAGGGCGCGGAAAAAGGAGGGGGCGGAGTTCATCGTGACGGGAAATAACGTGACGATTTATTTCGTTATGTCAAGGACTTAATGCTTAAGTGATTCGCCGTTTTCAAACCTCTTTACATACAAGCCCACGGGTCTTTGAATTCCTGCGTCATGCCTTTGACCATCAAACCGAAATCCGATTGTGCCTTTGACCAGATCTCGCTCGGCGAGGTGATGCTGCGCCTCGATCCCGGCGAGGGGCGGATTCGCACCGCGCGCCAGTTCGCGGCCTGGGAGGGCGGCGGCGAATACAACACCTCGCGCGGTTTGCGGAAATGCTTCGGTTACAAGACGGCGGTGGTGACGGCTTTCGTGGACAACGAGGTGGGCCACCTCATCGAGGATTTCATCATGCAGGGCGGGGTCGCGACGGATTTCATCCAATGGCGCGGGGACGATGGGATCGGGCGCTCGGTGCGCAACGGGCTGAATTTCACGGAGCGCGGATTTGGCATCCGCGGGGCGGTGGGGAATCCGGATCGCGGCAACACGGCGGCCTCGCAGCTCAAGCCGGGTGACGTGGATTGGGATCATATTTTCGGGAAACTCGGCGTGCGCTGGTTCCATACCGGCGGGATCTACGCGGCGCTCTCCGAGAGCACGGCGGAGCTCACTGTGGAAGCGGTGAAGGCGGCGAACAGATACGGCACCATCGTTTCCTATGACCTGAACTACCGCCCGTCGCTCTGGAAAACGATCGGGGGCCTCGATAAGGCGCGCGAGGTGAACCGCGAGATCGCGAAATATGTGGATGTGATGATCGGCAACGAGGAGGATTTCACCGCGTCGCTCGGCTTCGAGGTGGAGGGTGTGGATCACAACATCTCGAACATCGAGCTCGACGCCTTTAAGGCGATGATCGAGACGGCGGTCAAAGAGTTCCCGAATTTCAAGGTGGCCGCGACCACCCTACGCGGTGTGAAAACGGCGACGATCAACGATTGGTCGGCGATCCTCTGGCACGAAGGGAAATTCCACGAGTCGCGGAAATACGATGACCTGGAAATCCTCGATCGTGTGGGAGGCGGTGATTCCTTTGCATCCGGGGTGCAGTTCGGTTTCCTGGAGTTTAACGACGCGCAGATGGCCGTGGAATACGGCGCGGCTCACGGTGCTTTGGCATCCACCACGCCCGGCGATACCTCGATGGCGACCCGCAAGGAAGTGGAAAAGCAGATCTCCGGCGGCGGTGCGAGGGTGGTGAGGTAGACGAATCAGGACGTTTTGGCCAGTGCAACGACGATTTCCTGTTTGGATACAACCACGCCACCGGGTTGCTCAAGTGTGATCACGAAGGCCTTGGGATCGGTGACTGCGAGAGGGTTCCTTATCGGGATTACAGCAGTGGTTGCATGGGCCGGGATGTCGAAAACCCCGCCATCGACAGGTTTCTCATCTCGATCGGGATCAACGATCCAAAGCTGGTATTGTTTCGAGGCCGGATCGTTCGCCGGGAGGTTTGTCAGGGTCATGTAACCTTCCTGTAGCTCGTCGCTCCATACGACGTTGCCGGTCATTTGCGAATAGCCTTCGGTCCCACCGAACTCAGACTTGGTCAGATCCTTGGCCTTACCAAGAAAAGCGTTCCGCGTGGCTTCGGGGGAAAATGGGATGGTCTCTGTGACTGTTTGTCCATTACCGGATGCAGGATTCGGAAAGAAGGACTTGGCAACGAACAGCATGGCGAACAGGGCAGCTACAGCCCACGCGGTTTGAGGCGCTGATAGCAAACGTTTCCATGCCGCAGGGCGCACAATGTTGTCGGGCGCAGGCGCAGCCAAAATGAAGCCGGCCTTGCCGTCATGCAACTTCCGTAACATTACGGCAGGAAGAGCGTTGCCTTTATTCCGTAGGAATTCGGTTTCGATGGCAGCTGCGGCAAGATCGAGGGATAAATCGGATTTACACCGAGGATCCCTGGACAATTCCTCCAACTCCATGATCTCCCCGGCATCAAGATCACCGAGGATACGCCCGGCCTCGAGTTCCTCGAAGCGCTTGATGATATCTTGGTCACTCATGGGGAGTTGGAGATTGGTTGTTCAGCGCCCTCAAGATGACGCAGTTTGTCACGCACTTCAATCAACCCGCGCCGGAGGCGGGTCTTGATTGTGCCCATCGGAAGGCTGGTTTTCTCGGAAATCTGAGGATGAGTCATTCCCTCATCGAAAAAAAGTTGGAAGATTCTCTGCGTTTCCTCGGGAAGCAGTTTGATTGCCCTGCGAACATTCTCGTTTTTACAACTGATCGCAGAGGAGGGTTGGGACGAAAGTTGGGAAAGAGAGTCCTCTTCGGGAAGCGGCTCAAATTGCGGGCGTCGGTTTTCCCGTCTTGCGAAATCTATGGCACGTCTTCTGGCAATCATGCCGATGAAGGTGCACTCGGTTGCTATGGAAGGATCGTAGCGCTTAGCGGTTCTCCAGACATCGGTGAATATCTCTTGAACAACATCTTCCGCAGCTGAGCGATTCTGCACATACCTTTGTGCGATTGACCAAACCAAGCCGCCGTATCTGGATATACATTTGTCCATGGCACGTTCAATTCCTAGGGCAACCTCACTGAGGATCCCTTCATCCGATTCATCTTGGATTTGATTTGTCAAAAACTGCGGGAACAATGAGCAGGTGGTGGCGGTTGTCCACCCCGTATCTCGCATGGAGGCGAAATACGGGGCAGTGCAACCTCGGGTGGTTATTTGGCGGGTGGGAGAATCACCGTGTCAATGACATGGATGACTCCGTTTGAGCACACGATGTCGGCAGTGGCGACCTTTGCTCTTCCGTTCAAGGTCAGGGTTCCGTCAACGACCTTCAGGGTGATTTCCTTCTTGTTGAGGGCGGTGGCCTTATCAAGCGTCACGGCTTTTTCCGCCATCACTTTTCCAGATACGACATGGTAGGTGAGGATGTCGGCAAGCTTGCCCTTGTTCTCAGGCTTGAGGAGTTCCTCAACCGTGCCTTTGGGAAGTTTGGCAAAGGCCTCGTCGGTGGGGGCGAAGACCGTGAACGGCCCTTCCCCTTTGAGCGCTTCAACAAGATCTGCGGCGCCGAGAGCGGCGGCGAGCGTCTTGAATGATCCGGCGGCGACTGCTGTTTCGACGATGTCCGCTTCGACGGAGATAACCTTCACCTCTGCTCCTTTGATTTCCGCGCTGACGGGCGAGATGAGGGCGAATAATCCGAGTGCGATTGTGCTTACTATTGATTTCATGGTTCTGTGTTGTTTGTAGTTTGTAGTTTGTTTGTAGGCCGCTTGGCGGCTTCAATCATGTGTTCGACCGATTTCGTTTTTTGGATTCAAAAAAAGTAACTTTTTTTTCAGATGAGCCGCAGAAGTGTCCGGCGTGGTTCAAGCCGCCGTGATTCCCTAGTATTGTGAAGCAAAGATCACTTGTACTGTAAGCCGCCTTCTGATTTGCTGCGCACGTGGGGCCGAGCCAAGGAAAGAATTGCTGGCTGCTAGGAATTTGGCTTTTTGCGCGAGGCTCCTGAAGGACTCAATGGGTCGGACCGGCTTGCCTGTCGTCTTGTCCGCCGTAGCCTCGGCGAAGGAGGAAGCCTCCCTGGCCTTCGTAGCCTCCCTGGCCTTCGTAGCCTCCCTGGCCTTCGTAGCCTCCCTGGCCTTCGTAGCCTCAGCGAAGTAGGCAGCGAAGTAGGCGGCGAAGACTGGAGGGCGGGGAAATGGGGGTTATTTGGAGTTTTTCCTTTGGTTCTTCCCTTGAGCTTTGAGCTTTGAGCTTTGAGCTTTGAACTTCCTTCCGCGTGTTCGTGGTCGCGCGGTTAGACGCTGGCGAGTGCCGGTTTCAATTCATCCAAAATCTGCTGGACCCGCGCGCGTTCTGGTTCATGGAAACGTTGGAAAGGCTCGGCCATAAAATCATCGCAGACGCCGGAGAGCGCGAGCGCACCCTTGATGCCCTTGATGATGGCAGAACTGTGGCGACCGATGCGGTAAAGCCCTTCGCTCACGCGCATCACGAGCGCGTGCAGTTCGCGGACACGCGCGAGGTCGCCGGCTTTCGCGGCTTCGAAAAGTTTCACGTAGAGCCGCGGAAAAAGATTCGCGCCGCCGTTCACGCCGCCGTGCGCACCCGCAAGCACGGCCTCAGAGAGCATCTCCTCCGGTCCGACGAGCACTGACCAGTCTGGCCGATGCGGCAATAGCGCGAGGATGCGGTGCAGATAAATCATGCTGCACGAGCTGTCCTTTAGGCCGATGATGCGCGGCTCGTCCATCGCGCGACGGAGAGTTTCCAGCTCGAAGGAAACCTTCGTGAGCGCGGGCATATTGTAGAGGAATAGAGGCAGCGGCAGCGCGGGGACGAGGTGGTCGAGGTATTCCTGCAACTCCGGCTGCGCCTCCGGCAAGTAATACGGCGGAGCAACCACGAGCGAGTCGGCGCCCGCATCGGCGGACCAGCGCGCGACGTTGAGCGATTCCTGAAACGCTGTGTCGGTGATGCCGACGAGCACAGGCACGCGGCGGTTCACCTGGCGGCAGGTGCGTTCGATGAGTTCCTTGCGTAGGCGATAGCTGAGGCTCGGTCCTTCGCCGGTCGTGCCCAGAATGAAGAGCCCGTGCACGCCGCCGGCGAGGATGTGTTCGATGAGTCGTTCGAGTCCCGCAACGTCGAGCGCATCGCGGTCTCGAAGCGGTGTGACCATGGGCGGGATGATACCGTGATATTTTGGAAGTGTCATGTGGATGAATTGGCTTCGCGCGGCCGGATGAGCAGCACGATGAAAACAGACAGCAACGCCACGCCGGCGAATGCGCCAAAGATGACGTTGAGCGGCACGTCGCGGTCGCGCAGCACACCGAAGCCCCAGTCGCCAAAGCCGCCGCACGAGATGCTCACGAGGTTCATTAGGCCGTAGCCGGTGGCGCGCCACTCAGGCCGGGCGATCTGGCAAAGAATGGGCATGTTGTTGCAGTCAAAAAAGCCCCAACCGAAGCCGAACACGATGAGCCCCGCGATGGCGACGCCGAGCGTGCCGGCATTCCCCACGCTGAAGAGTGCGGGCAGGAACAACATCATCCCGATGGCGCTGGTGAAGATGCGGCCGCGCGGCGTCTTGCGCATCCAACGGTCGGCGAGCGAGCCGCCAATGACGACGCCGATAAGCGAGGCGATTTGCACGTAGAGAATCGCGCTCATACCCGCCTTGCCCTGACCGAGGTTGAACTTTTCCCGCAAGATTTCCGGCATCCAATCGCGCACGACCCAGCCCGCGATGGCCGGCAGCGTGAAGTAGAGCATGAGCAGGAGGAAGTTGCGGTTGCCGAGCAGGCCGCGGAAAACATTCTCCGGAGGCGCGGATATTTCACACGCGGTTGATTCAGATTTCGACCGCACCGGATCGCGCAGTAGCGCCAGCAACGGCAACGCGTAGATGACGCCAATCATGCCGCAGGTGCTAAACGCCCAGCGCCAGCCGTGGTCCGGCGAATCCGCGACGTAGCCCGCGAATCCGCCGAGGATTTGCCCGACATAAATTCCCGCCTGATGCACGCCCACCGCCCGCGACCGCGTGAAGCCGGCGTGGTATTCGGAAATCATTGCCAGCGCGGTGGGAATGTAGAACGCCTCGCTCGCACCCATGAGCGCGCGCGCCGCGATGATTTCGTGGTAGCTCGTCACCTGCCCGGTCCACCACGTCACCGCCGACCACACGAAGAGACTGATGACGATGACGAGCCGTTTGCTCACGCGGTCCGCGATATAGCCGCCGAATGGACTCAGCAGCGCGTAAGTCCACTTGAAGCAGGCGAGCACAATACCCCAGTCGGCCTTGTTCGCGATGCTCGGAATATCGCCGACCATCGAGGCCTTCATCGTCGCGAGCATCTGCCGGTCGAGGTAGTTTAACATCGCGACGGGAAAAAGCAGTACGACGATGAACCAAGCGTAGCGCAGGGGACTGGAGGAGGTGGTGGTCATGATGTCGGTTCTCTTTTAAAAGACAATAGGAGCGCAGGTGTCAAAGCTACGCAGTGCACGAGCACTTGAAACGCGCAGGTTAGACACCTGCGCACCGACGGAGTGGCGGTCGAGGGCGTGCTGCGCCCAAAACATTTTCGAAAGCGCGCTCATGGTGAATCAACTCCAACCCTCCTTACGGCTCCGCCCGCCGCAGACATTCACGCGAATGCCCAGCGCGCGGGCGAACGCGGCTTTGGCGAACATGCATTCATCCGCCGCCTTCGCGTCATTCGCGTAGGCGACCTGGATGTGATTCGCCTTATGCTTCGCCATGAGTTGGTCGCGCGACACGCCGTAGGTCACCGCGTGCATGATGGGCCATTGAGGCGTGGTGCCCTGCCAGCGGCGCTCGGTCTCCTCGCACGGCAACGTCACGACTCCGCCACGACCGATGTCGATGTGCAGCGATTCGCCCTCGACGTAGATGCGCGACCACACGATTTCGCCAGGCTTGCTGATGCCGCGAAGTGTGGAGCCGCCGTTTGGAAAATACATCGCCGGCTGGCGGAAACCTTCCGCGCCTTTCCAGCCGCCGAAGAAATGCGCCGGCGGTGCCGCGCCGCTGATGAGGAAGACCCACACGTATTCGCCGCCAAACTCAGCGCCCCAGCGCACATCGTGCAGCGTGTTCTCCACCGGTTGTCCGAGCGCCGCGTGGACACGCTGCGTCAGCAGGCCATCAAGCCCGGCACACTCGTCCACTTCGTTGAAATGCGTCACCGGCTTGCCCGCGTAGAGCACGCGCTTGCCGTCACGAGACTTCACCGGCGGGCGATCGGAATTGTTCAGCATGCCTTCGACGAGGTCACTCGCGGGGAGCAGGTCTTTCAGTCCCTGCTGATACTGGATGCCGATGGCCTCGCAACCGAAGTCCTCCGCGATGCGCACGGCGGCAACATAAATTTTGCACTGGAGGCGAATCTGCGCGTTGGTGAGATCGCACTCGTGCTTCGGGCCGGTGTGGAATTTCATCCCCTTCTTCTCTAGCCACGCGCGTACAGCATCGGCCTCGGCGTCCGGCACACGCATCGTCTCGGCATAGAGCGCGGACTGGCTGAGCCGTTCCTTGAACACGCCGCACGCGTGCAGCGCGTGGTCGGGAATAATGGCGTTGAACATGCCCATACAACCTTCATCGAACACGCCGAGGATAGCCTTCTCACTTCGGAGTTGCGCCGCGAGTTTCTCACCGAGCTTCGCCGCGCGCGCGGGCACTTTCAATTTCTCCAGCGGACGTGCGTGGGACGTGTCGTGCGTGATGCGGCCGGTCTTGAGCCATTGCCGCAGCTTGGTGCGAAAGAACGTGTCGGTGAAATCCTCGCTCCACAGCGTCGAGTAGCGTACTCCGGCCTTGGTGAGCGAGCCGTTGAGATTCAACATGCCAACAAGCCCCGGCCACTGCCCACTCCAATTTGCCACCGTGAGGATCGGCCCACGATGCGTCGTGAGCCCGGCGAGCACGTGATGCGAATACTGCCACACCGCCTCGGCAACGATGAGCGGCGCGTCGGGGTCCACATTGCGGAAAACTTCGAGGCCCATTTTCTGCGAATCAATGAAGCCGTGTTTCGCCTTCGCATCGAACAGGTGTGCGCGCACCACCTTGAAACCCTCGGCGGCCAGCGCCTTGCCAAGCTCCTTTTCCATTGCGGCCTGTGCGGGCCAGCAGACTTGATTGGCGGAGAGGCGGAGGTCACCGCTGGCGATGAGCTGAACAGTTTTCTGCGGGAGACGTTTCGTAGGCATATCAGAAGTTGTTATTGGCCGAGAGGAAGCCACCGAGGCGTCGATACTCGCGGTAGAGACCATCGTAAACGGCGCGGTGGGAGCGGTTTGGCTTAAAAACGGCGGAGCCCTTCCGGACTGCCATCGCACGGATGGCATCACCGGAGGATATGAACGCGCCCGCGGCGAGCGCGCCGAGAATCGCAGCGCCGAGCGCAGGACCTTGTTTGCTCGGATGCACGGTGATGTTTTCGCCGAGCACGTCGGCGTAAACCTGCACGACGAGCGGGTTGTGGTGCGGCAGGCCGCCGGTCGCGACGAACTTTTTCACCGGCACGCCGCCGTCGCGGAGCAGTTCGACAATCCGCCGCACGCCGAAGGCCGAGGCCTCGAGCAGCGCGCGGTAGAAATGCGCGGGGCGATGGTGCAACGCAAGTCCGGTGAAAGCACCCCTGAGCGCTCCGTCCATGAGCGGCGTGCGGCAGCCGTTGAACCAGTCCACGCACAGTACGCCTTCCGCGCCCGGAGGCAGCGCGGCGGCCTCGCAACCAAGCGCGGTGAAATCGCGCTGGCCGGTGAGCTTGCGGAGCCAGTCAAACGCATCGCCCACCGCGGCCTGGCCGGTCTCATAGCCGAAGTAGCCGGGAAGGATTCCGTCCTTCACCACGCCCGCGACGCCGGGGACGCTACACTCGACTTCGCTGTTGAGCATGTGGCATGAGCTTGTGCCCATCACCATCACGAGCGTGCCGGGTTCTGATGCGCCCGCGCCGGGGACGCCGGCGTGCGCATCAATGATGGCCGCGCTGATCGGCGTGCCTTCGCGTAGTCTGAACCTCTTCGCCATAGCCGCCGTCAGCCCGCCTGCCGCAACGCCCGGCGCGAGAAGACGGCCGGGCATCTTGTCTTTCACGACGCGCGCGAACTTCGGATTTACTGCGCGTAAAAAATCTTCCGACGGATAACCGTCGTTCGCGCTCCACATTCCCTTGTAACCGGCCTGGCACGTCGAGCGCGGCAGCGATTCCGCCGCACCGCCGACAAGCTGCCACACAAACCAATCGCCCGCCTCGAGCCACACCTCTGCCGCGTCGTAGGCGCGCGGGGCGAGTTCGAGCGTCTCGAGCACCTTCGGGAAAAACCACTCCAGCCCGATGACGCCGCCGTAGCGTTGCAGGAAAATTTCGCCGCGTTCGCGTGCGACGGCATTGATGCGATCCGTCTGCGCCTGCGCACCGTGATGCTTCCACAACTTCGGCCATGCGAGTGGCTCGGCGGCGAATTCCTTCAGTAGACAGAGTGGCGTGCCGTCGCGCTTCGTCGGCAGCATCGTGCAGCTCGTGAAATCCACTCCGATGCCGAGCACATCTTCCGCGCTCGCCTTCGCCTGACGCAGCGCAGCACGCGTGGCCGTCGCGGCAGAGTCGAGCCAGTCGATCGGATGCTGGAGCGCGTAGAGCAGCGGAAGCCTTTTCTTCGAGCCGGGCAGCGATTCGATGATTTGCCCGTGCGGATACTTCGCCACGGCGGATGCCAGTTCGCGCCCGCGCAAATCCACGAGCACCGCACGCACGCTCTCCGTGCCGAAATCGAGACCGAGTGAAGCCTTCATTTTGCGCGCGGGTTCTTCAGGTAGTAGAAGCGGCCGTCTTCCGCACCGCCGAGGAAATCGGGTCTGCCGTCGCCGTTGAAGTCCACCTCAGTCAGGCTGACGTCGTGGCCCTCGATGTTCTGCCGCACGATCGGGCCCATATCCTGGAAAAACCACTTGCCGTCGCGCGCTGCCACCTGGCGGAGAAAATTGGCGCTCGATGAGTTCAGCAGGATGTCGAGTTTTCCGTCGCCGTCCCAATCGACGATGCAGATTTTGCGGCGGCCGCTTTTGCCAGCGGTGCCTTTGCTCAGGAGCAGCGGCGCTCCCTTTTCGTCACAAAAGACGCGCTTGGGCGCGAGCAACACGGGGTTGCCATCGCGTTTCGCGCGCTCGAAGAGCGCAAGATAGCCCTCCTGATCGAGCATCACGAGGTCGGTAAGCCTGTCGCTATTCCAATCCACGGCCACGGGCGTGGTGCGCCATTGCGTGAGCAACGCCTTGCCTTCGGGACGGAGCCAACCGTAGGCGAGCGTGGGCTGCGGACCATCCCATTCGACTTCGATGGGTTGCGCGGCGGCGAGCTTCGGCGACTTACGCGTGCCGATGTTTTTGAACCACACGACTTTTCCGAGAATGGAGTTCATCAGGATATCGGGCAGGCCGTCGCCGTCCCAATCGGCCACGCTCAAAGTCGTGTATCCCCACTTCGCCTCGGCTGGCCCTTGAATGCTGCCGTTGTAGCCAGCCATGGGGCGGATGACTTCGCCGTCGGCTTCGAGATGCTTTGGCGCGGCCCACTTGGGTTTCTCGACGCCGGGGCCGCTGAGATTTTCGTAAAACATCAGGTAGCCCGCGGTGTTGCCGCTGATGATGTCAATATCGCCGTCGCCATCCCAATCGAAACCGACCGGTGTCGCGAGCGCGCCGCATTTCAGATCTTCGGCTTCTTGTTTGAAATAAACTGGCGGGAGAAATTGCGGCGTGTGGTCGGCGGTGAATTTGCCCGTGTTCTCGATGAACGCCACGCGCCCATCCTCGTCGCCGACGATGAGATCGAGGTCACCATCCTTGTCCCAGTCAATCGCCGTGGGCGTGATCATCTGGAGGTCCATCGTGAGCGGGTGTGGCGAGCCGGGGAGCTTCGCGGCTTCCTGCGCTGCGAGCCATGCCGCCGGTCGCGCAGTTTTCGCATCGGTATCGAGTGTCAGCCGCCGGCCCGGCGCATGCTTTGGCGCGGTGCGCGTGCCGATGTTTTCAAAGTAAGTGAAGCCATCGAGGAATTCTCCGCAGAGCAGGTCAAGGTCGCCGTCCCCGTCGAAGTCCGTGAAGTTCGGCGAGGGCCAGCCGAAGGTTTCCACAGGTTTGCCGCCCGCGTTCACTTTCACCGGCTTGTCGTAAACGGGTTTCGCGGTCGTCCCGGTATTGCGGGCGAGATAGACGAAGCCGCGCAACGGGCCGTTCGTCCATTTGCCCTCGGGCGTGTAGGCATTGTCCCAGCCGTAGTCCGTCCAGTCGCCGACGCCCACGACGAGGTCGAGTTTCCCGTCGCCATCGAAGTCCACGTAGCGCCACATGTTTGCGCGAACTTTGTTCGGGTGGATGTTCGCGGGCAGCGGGAGCTTCTTGCCGTTCTCCAAACCCGTTTTGAGGAAGTCGGGATGCTCCGTGCCCGGCGAAAGCACGCGCGGATTGCCGTTCACGTAGCTGACCTGGACGTTCTCCAAGCCCTTGCTGATGCGGCGAGCGGGTTTGAACACGGGCAATTTGTTCTTCGCCGTGTCGCCGGTGTTGTTCTCGAAGAAGTAAACACCGTTGTAGGGCTTGTCGGGGCAATTGACGACGAGGTCGAGGTCGCCGTCGCCATCGAAATCCATAGGCAAGGGCCACGCCCACAGGCCGACCCCGAGGTCAACGACGAGCCCTGGGTTGTTGTATTTCAGGCGCTCCAAGCCCTCGGCGCCTGCGCGAAAGCAGGACGCCGCAAACAAGACGCAGAGACAGGACGAAAGGGAGAAAAATTTGGTTTTCATCGCGGAGTTCAGTTGCCGCCTTCGAAGCGTTTCAAGTCTTCGAGCACGTCGTCGGGGAGGACGAGCGGAGTATCATGTGGGCTGCGCTCGGTCTGGGCGCGGTCGAAATGGCCCAGCGCTTCCTCCTTGCTGGCGCGGATGTGCTCTGTCATCGCGGCGCGAGCCTTGTCGGCATCCCCATCGCGCACCGCTTTCAGAATCCGCGTGTGGAAACGGTAAGTCTCGTCGAGCACGTCAAGGCCATGCTCCTGCCGCGGCGTGCCGAAGATGCCGGTGAGCAGGCGTGAGTCGCCAATGATTTTCATCATGCGGCGGTTGCCGGAATTGCGCAGCAGCACCATGTGGAAGCCGAGATCTGCCGCGAGCAGGCGGCTCATCATGGCGTCGTCCGGAGTGGTGCGCCTGGATTGGCGGACCGCAGCGGCGACGGCTCTTATCTCGTTGCAAAGTCTTTCCAACAGCTTGAGGTCACCGTCACCCACCCGGCCGGCGGCCTGGGCGACGGCGAAGGGTTCGAGCGCCTCACGCAATTCGTAGAGCTCCATCAGATCGCGGCGGGAGAGTGTGCGCACGACCGTTCCGTAGCGGGGAACCTGCTTGAGCACGCCCTCGTGTTCCAGATGGCGGATCGCCTCGCGCACCGGCGTGCGGCTCATGCCCATTTCTTTGGCGAGGCCGTTCTCGGAAACCACGTGGCCCGCCAGGAGCTCGCCGCAAAGAATCTTCCTCTGAATGTGTTGATACGCCCGGTGGCGGAGCGAATTTCGGCTAGCTGCGACGGTCATGTTCGTTTGAAGTTCTACTGGTATACCAGCGGGCTTTGTTCGGTCAAGCAAATGTGGCATCACTGCTACGACAACGCCGCGATCAAAAGTTTCTGGTCAATCCTGAAGACCGAAGCCTTTCCCGACTCAGGGGTTTTTTGAAAGCAAAAGCAAAGAAGCAGCCAAGCAGGCAATATTTGAGTATATCGAAGGCTACTAACAAACGCAGAGAATGCACTCATCGCTCAACTACCTCATCCCTTTAGCCGCCGAAATGGCTGCCAAATCAGCCGCCTGAAAACCAATCCAATCCACTTCAAATACACTCCGAAAAATGGTGACAAGTCCAAGCTCGTCGCGGTTCGGCTTTTCGTAGTGGCGGCTGATGATCACGCCATCGGCCTTGGTGTTATTAAAAAAGCCTGGTTTTTTTGTTACCGGGCTTTTTGCCGGGCTTCTTTTTCTTTCCAAACTAAGCGATCCTATGGGGCGGCGCGCGGGTTGACACACCGCTGTGGATCGCGGAGTCTCCGCCGACGTGATTGTTTTTAAAAGCTTGTGCAGGGATGTGGGGATCGGGGCGAATTCGTATTCGCTGGAGGTCGGAGGAACCAGAATGGTGCTCGATGCCGGGATGCACCCGAAGGAGGAGGGGCTGGAGGCGCAGCCGCGCTACGAGCTGATCGGCGACGATACGGCGGAGGCGATTTTCGTGACCCACTCGCACCTCGACCACGTCGGAACCTTGCCGGTGCTCGCCGAGCGGCAGCAAAACGCGAGGATCTTCATTTCCCCAGAGGCCGCTGAGCTAACCCTCGCGATGCTGCACAACTCGGTGAACGTGATGGAATCCAAACGCATCGAGCTGGGCATCACGGAATATCCGTTTTTCCGCCATGGCGACCTCGACCGAATGAAGAGCCGCCTCGAGACCATGAAGGTGGGACGTAAGTTCCCGGTGGATCTGAAAGGCGAGGTGACCGCCGAGTTTTTCGATGCGGGTCACATCATGGGATCCGTGGGAGTGATGTTTGAAGCGGAGGGGAAAAAGGTTTTCTACACGGGGGATGTGAATTTTGAGGACAGCACGATCCAGAAAGGCGCGGTGTTTCCCGAAGGCGAGGTGGACGCGCTGATCGTGGAGACCACGCGCGGCGAGCAGGCGCGGCGGGCGGATTATTCGCGGCGCGAGGAGGAGAACGCGTTTGCGGCGGCAATCCATGGAGTGCTGAAGCGCGGCGGTTCGGCGCTGGTGCCGGTGTTCGCGATGGGCAAGACCCAGGAGGTGCTGGCGATGCTGCAGCGCTTCAAGGAGGAGGGTTTGGTGGACATGAAAATCCCCATCTACATCGGCGGGCTGAGCACCAAGATGACCACGATCTACGACAAGTTCAGCGATGTGAGCCGCCGCAACCGCCGCGGTTTCAAGTTTCTCTCCGACATGGAGCTGGCGGGCGGGAACAAGCGCCGCGTCGGCCCCATCCCTTTCCACAACGGCTGCATCTACGCCCTCTCCAGCGGCATGATGTCGGAAAAAACCGTCTCCAATAACTTCGCCCGGCAGGGTGTGTTGGAAAACAAGAAGCACGGCCTGTTTTTCGTAGGCTACGCGGATTCGGAAACCCCCGGCGGACGCATCCGCGCGGCGCAGCCCGGCGACAAAGTGTTGCTCGATCCCGCTTACCCGCCCGTGCCGCTGAACTGTGAGGTGCGCGTCTTCGATTTCTCCGGTCACTCCACGCGGGATGCCATCGCCGACTACGCGGTGCGCGTGAAACCAAAGAAAATTTTCCTCGTCCACGGCGATGATGGCGCGATGGCGTGGTTCAAGGGGGAGTTCGAAAGACGCCTGCCGGGTTCCGAAGTCATCATCCCCGAGCCGGGTATGGAGCACGTCATCTGAAGCCCTGGAAATGTGGCGAGCCAGCGACCATGTGGCGGAAACAGGGTGTGTTGAAAATCCATGGATTTCCAGCTCCGCGACCTCCGTTACAAAACCTGCCGATTCTCCGAAAAGCACCGCCACCACCGTTTTCCCCTTCCCTTCCGGTTCAATCCCATCCATCCGCGTGCGACAAACCTGTCTTCCTTAAGGTTTAAAATTTAAAATTTAAAGTTTCCGTCCGTGTCCACCCTCCTCTCCGCCAACGAGATCCGCCTCGCCTACTCCTACCAGAACCTCCTCGACGGCGTCACCCTTGCCGTCGCTGCCGGGGAAAAAGTCGGCCTTGTCGGGCGCAACGGCTGTGGGAAAACCTCCTTGCTGAAAATCCTCACCGGCGAGTCCAAGGCGGATTCCGGGGAACTCTCGCTCCGCCGCGGCATCCGCACCGGATACCTGCCCCAGGAGTTCGAGCTCGATCCCGATCTCTCCGTCCACGAAAACATCGCCGCCGGCGCCGCGGACATCGTCGAGGCGATCCGCCGCTACGAGAACGGCGACGGCACCGAGACCGAACTCCACGATTTCCTCGAACTCATCGACCACGCCGACGGCTGGAACCTCGACTCCCGCATCCTTTCGCTTTCCAACGCCCTCGGCACACCGCCGCTCGAGGCGCCCACCGGCCCGCTTTCTGGTGGGGAAAAACGCCGCGTCGCCCTCTGCCGCGCACTCGCCTGCCAGCCGGATCTGCTTCTGTTAGATGAGCCGACCAACCACCTCGACGCCGAATCCATCCGCTGGCTCGAGGACGTGCTGAAAAATTTCCCCGGTGCCGTCATCTTCGTAACGCACGACCGATATTTCCTCGATGTGATCGCCACCCGCATCATCGAGATCGACGGCGGCCGCGCCTTCTCCCACCCCGGCAACTACACCGCCTACCTCGAAAGCAA
>CAMBTF010000006.1 GCA_945870545.1 Akkermansia muciniphila | reverse complement strand
AGCGGAGTTTTCCCCAGCATGGTCATCTCCATGGTCGATGTGGGTGAGGAAACCGGTCAGCTTCCTGAAATGCTCCTGAAAATCGCGGACGTTTACGACGATGAGGTGGACAACGCCGTCACAGCACTGACATCCATTCTCGAGCCCATGATGATCGTGATGCTGGCTCTCGTCGTCGGTGCCATCGTGTTTGCCCTCTTCCTACCACTGATCAAGATGATCTCCGAGATGAGCGACCAGTGATCCGGCGGTTTTTCCGCGAAAGATTCCGGAAACAGCTTATGTTTCCACAAACCAATCACACCATGAAAACCCAACCCTCATCGCCAAACCGCCGGGGCTTCACGCTGATCGAACTCCTCGTCGTGATCGCCATCATCGTGATCCTCGCAGCGCTGTCTATGGGTGGTTACGGCTACATTGTTAGAAAACAGGCGGATTCGCAAGCCGCCATCCAGATCAGCCTGCTCTCCAAGGCGCTGGAGGAATACAAACTAGATAACGGTGAATACCCGCCCACCGGCACCACCAATAGCCTCTACAACCTTCTCTACCGGACCGGCGCAAATGCCAGCCCTCCGGGAAAAATCTATCTCGCGGAGCTCGACCCCAACAGCAAGAGCCAAGGCTGGATCGAGGGAACCGGTGCGAATGTCACAATCCGCGATCCTTGGGGCAACGAATACATTTACAGGCGGGGTGATAACTCAGCTGCAAAGAATCCCGATTTCGACCTGTTATCCAAAGGTAAGGACGGCACTTCCGGTAACGCTGACGACATCGACAACTACTAGCAGCTCCGCTTACCCATCTCATCCTCATGCCCCCTGAAACAGACGCCGCCTCCGAAAAAGCGGCCCGTGAACCTAAGGTTCGCCGTATCTCCAACAAGCCCACCCGCAAATCTGCGGACTCAGAATCCGCCGCGAAAGAATCTGCCGCCACGGTAGAGCCTAAAGCGGATGCAGCTCCCAAAGCGGATCAGAAACGCAGCCGCCGCCGCCGTGGGAAGGGCAAGTCCGGCCAGAAAGAATCCGAATCCTCCACCGCGCCGGAATCTCCCCTCGCCGAGGAAACCATCGCCCTTGCGCCGGAAGCACCGCAGCCACGTCCCGCACAAAAGGAACAATCCGATGCGCGCGACAAGCCGCAGGATAACCGCCCGCAGCCGCACAAGCCCCGCCGCAAGCCCGACCCCGGCAAGGTCGCCAAGAATGCCTGGAAAATTTTCCTCGCCGAAGTCAGCGAGGAAGGCGTCGCCCTTATCGGCGACAACGATGCCCGCGAGCTTGCCCGCCGCTGCTTCCGCCTCTCGGAAATTTTCCTGGAAGAGGAAGACAAGCGCGGTTGAATGGCAACGGCGGATTTTTGCACGGGGGAACCATCTTTCCTGCGGCACAACGCCTCTTGATTGATGAATGACGATTGTTGATTATTGATTTTTGAAGTGACCGGAGGGCGAATTCTTTTCTTCCCATCAACAATCAACAATCAACAATCGTCAATTCTTCCTCGGCGATTGTCATAACGGCACAACCTCATTGAGAACAGTGATCCAGGCTCCGTGCAAAAATCCGCCGTGTTGACTGGGATCCCCCCGAATTTCCGCCTTTCCGCTTATCCTCTTCGCGCATAGACATCGGCTAGTGAAAACAACCGGTCTTCTCATCCCCGCCTTCTCGACCCGCCGCCCCGGCGATCTCGGCATCGGCGATACCCTGGCCGTCCGGGAGTGGATTGATTGGGCGGCCGATCATCATCTCGGTTTCCTTCAGTTGCTGCCGATCAACGAGAACGGCACCGACGAAAGCCCCTACTCCGGCATCTCATCCATCGCCCTCGATCCGATCTACCTCGCCTTCGAGCCGGACATGGTTCCTTACATTACGCGCTCGGAAATCGAAGCCGCCCGCGCCTCTCTTGGCCCGCGTCTGAACGACTCAGTGATCGATTATCCCGCGGTGCGCGCGATGAAGAGCCACCTGCTAGAAATTTCCTTCGCCCGTTTTCATGGAAAACCGGATCCCGCCCTCGACGCAGATTTCAAAGCGTTCCAGAAGCGCAGCGCCGCGTGGCTGCCGGATTACTGCCTTTTCAAACTGCTCATAGAAATCCACGGCGCGCACCTCACATGGGACGAGTGGCCCGTGGAATCGCAATCTGTAGATGGTGCCCATGCGCTCGTCGCATCGCTGCGCGCGGATAATCCCGCCCACATCATTTCCCGCCTCGATGGCTTCGCCTACGCGCAATGGCTCTGCTTCCGCCAATGGCTCGATCTCCGCGCCCACGCCGACCGCCGCGGCGTGAAACTCATGGGCGATCTCCCCATCGGCGTCTCCTTCCACTCTGCGGACGTTTTTTTCAACCGCGCCGGCTTCCACACCGACTGGTTCGGCGGAACCCCGCCCGAAGGTTACTCCGCCGAAAATCCCTTCATCCACGAGTGGGGGCAGAACTGGGGCATACCTCTCTACAACTGGGACGCCATGGCGGAATCCGGCTTCGCATGGTGGCGCGAACGCCTCACCCGGCTCACGGAAATCTTTGGCATGTTCCGCCTCGACCACATCCTCGGCTTCTACCGGATCTACGGTTTCCCATGGCACCCGAGCAAAAACCTCGAGTTCCTCGGCCTCGACCGTTACGCGGCCGAGAAACTCACCGACGGCAGGGCTCCACAGTGGTTCAGCCATCCCGATGACACCCATGAGCACAAGGCCGTTAACCGCGCCAATGGCGACTTCCGCCTCCGCGCAATCCTCGATGCGGCAGGCGATGCCGAGGTCATCGCCGAAGACCTCGGCTGGGTTCCCGAATATGTCCGCCCCCACCTCGACGAACTAGGCATATCCGGATACCGCATTCCCCACTGGGATGCCTACGCCGACGGCTCCCCTGTCATGGGCGACGTGTTTCCAGAAAACTCCTTCGCCGCCTACTCCACCCACGACCATAATTCCCTCTGCGCCACCTGGGACAACTACCGCAAGACCATCCTGCTCCAGAAAGCGAACCCCACCGAGCAAGGCCACTGGGTCGCAGAGGGCGCCGCCCACGCGCTCCGCCTGCTTGCCGGCTTTTCCGGCATCCCCATCCCCCCGGATAACGCATGGCCTACCTACTCCGATGCAATCCACTGGCGCCTCATCAAATCGCTCCTCGAATCAAACTCCCGCTACGCCGTCCTCATGGTCACCGATCTTTTCGAACTAAAAGACCGGATCAACACCCCGGGCACCAGCGGCGAGGGCAACTGGCGGCTCCGCCTGAACATTTCCGATCACCAGTTGGCGGAGCGCGGCCGCATCCTCTCCACACTGATCCGCCTCACCGGACGCTAAGCGGTTAATAGAAAGCCTTCGTGTTTCGCACGGAACCTGCTAACCCTCCCCTCGACCTTTGCCATGACCCAGGAATCCATCAGACTTTCGGAAGAGGATAAGCGCACGCAGGACTGGAAGCGCTGGGGGCCTTATCTTTCCGAAAGGCAGTGGGGCACCGTCCGCGAGGATTACTCGGATCATGGCAATGCCTGGACCGCCTTTCCCCACGACCAGGCACGTCGCCGCGCCTACCGCTGGGGCGAGGACGGGCTGCAGGGCTGGTGCGACCGCGGTTGCCGCCTCTGCTTTTCCCCCGCCCTCTGGAACGGCAACGACAGCATCCTCAAGGAGCGCCTCTTCGGCCTCGGCGGCAACGAGGGCAATCACGGCGAGGACGTCAAGGAATGCTACTACTACCTAGATTCCACCCCCACCCACTCCTACACCAAGGCGCTCTACAAGTATCCGCAGGCGAAATACCCCTACACCGACATCCGTCTGGAAAACGAGCGCCTCGGACGCCTCGGCCCCGAGTTCGAGCTGGCGGATATGGGCATCTTCGAGAGCGGCAGGTATTTCGATGTGGTCCAGGAAACAGCGAAGCGCAGCCCCGAGGACATCCTCTGGCGCATCACTGTCACCAACCGCGGCCCCGAGGACGCACCACTCCACGTCCTTCCCACCGTTTGGCTCCGCAACACCTGGACCTGGGGCACCGATCCCGAGGCTCCACTGAAAAAACCATCCATCCGCCTCGACGGCGATTCCCTCCTCGTCGAGCACGGCATCCTCGGAAATTACCGCTTCCACATCGACCCATCCGTCGCGGGCACCAAATCCGAATGGCTTTTCACCGAGAACGAGACGAACCATGAGTCCCTTGGAGATAGGAAAAACACCACGCACTATACCAAGGACGCTTTTCACCGCCACATCATCCACAACGAAAAGGACGCAGTTTCCCCGAAACATGAGGGCACCAAGGCCGCTGCCCACTTCATCCTCATCGTTCCCGCCGGCGAATCCATAACCGTCCGCTGCCGCCTCCACCCCGCCGAGGATGACAGCGGCATCCCCGGGCTTGCCGGTTTCTCGGAGACCTTCGATAAACGCATCCACGAGGCCGACGAGTTCTACAACGACATCATCCCGAAAGATATTTCCGAAGACGAGACCCTCATCTGCCGTCAGGGCTACGCGGGGCTGCTCTGGACGAAACAGTTTTTCCACTACGTCGTGGAAACATGGCAAAAGGGTGACAACGAAATCCCTAACCCGCCCGCGAGCCGCCTCACCGGCAGGAACCACGACTGGGAGCACTTCCACGCCAAGGACATCCTCTCCATGCCCGATAAGTGGGAATACCCGTGGTTCGCCGCATGGGACACCGCCTTCCACATGCTCCCCTTCTGCGCGGTGGACTCCGTCTTCACCAAGCAACAGCTCCTCCTGCTACTACGAGAGTGGTATATGCACCCCAATGGCCAGCTTCCTGCCTACGAATGGAATTTCTCCGACGTCAACCCGCCCGTCCACGCCTGGGCCGTATGGCGTGTTTACAAGATCGCCGATAAAAAGGGCAGCCGCGACATCCTCTTCCTTGAGAAAGCCTTCCAGAAACTCCTCCTCAACTTCACCTGGTGGGTCAACCGCAAGGACTTGGACGGCCGCCACGTTTTCGGTGGCGGCTTCCTCGGCCTCGATAATATCGGCGTCTTCGATCGCTCCCACTCCCTTCCCGGCGGCGGCTACCTTCAGCAAGCGGATGGCACTGCGTGGATGGGTTTCTACTGCCTCACCATGCTCGCCATGGCGCTCGAACTCGCCCTCACCAAGCCAGCCTACGAGGACATCGCGTCGAAATTTTTCGAACACTTCGTAAACATTTGCGACGCCATCAACTCCCTCGGTGGCAACGGCCTCTGGGACGTACAGGATCAGTTTTACTACGACCAGCTCATCGTCGGCGACGAGTCACCCATCCCCCTCCGCATCCGCTCCCTTGTCGGCCTCCTCCCCCTTTCCGCCGTCACCGTCATCAAGCAGAAAACCATCGATGCCCTCCCTGGCTTTCGGAAACGCATGGACTGGTTCCTTGTCAACAAGCCGGAGCTCTTGAAATACGTCACCGCCAACCGCGTCCCCGGGAAGAAAAACTCCGGCCGCATCCTTCTCGCCATCCCCTCGAAAGAACGCCTCCACCAAAGCCTTACCTACATGCTCGATACCAAGGAATTCCTCTCCGACTTCGGTATCCGCTCCCTATCCAAGGCTCATGGCGAGCACCCCTTTGTCTTCCAGTACGCCGGCTCCACCCACGAGGTGCAATACACGCCCGGCGAATCCAATACCGACATGTTCGGCGGCAACTCCAACTGGCGCGGCCCCATCTGGTTCCCCACCAACTTCATCCTCATCGAGGCCTTGGAGCGCTACTATTACTTCTATGGGGACGGCTTTAAAATCGAATACCCCACCGGATCCGGCAACGAATGCACCCTCCGCGAGGTCGCCATCGACCTCTGCGACCGCCTCATCTCCCTCTTCAAGAAAAACAAGGACGGATACCGCCCCTGCTTCGGTGATAGCGAAGTCTCCAAACGCTACTCCGACGACCCCCACTGGCAAAACCTTCTCCTCTTCCACGAATACTTCCACGGCGAAACCGGCGAAGGCCTCGGTGCCTCCCACCAGACCGGCTGGACCGCCCTCGTCGTCCGCCTCGTCCGTGAGCGCCGCGAAAAACTGCTGGAAAGTAAGTTCTCCTAAACTTGGTTTCCCCCAAGATGTTGACTGCAGGGTGATGAAATCCTCCGGCGGAAGACACCTCGCCATCGATAGACTGTTTGCAAATTACGTGTGCGGCACCCAAAAACAGAAAGAAATAAACGGCAGATGAACGCACGAAACCTCTCCATTGAAAGTTGAACTTTGAAAATTGAAATTTTTCCCGGTCAACGCTACATCTCCACCTCCGAACCCTCCCTAGGGCTCGGGCATGTGATTTCTGAAGAAAACGGCCATGTGGAAATCTGTTTCCCCGCCGCCGAGGAAACCCGCACCTACTCGGCGGAGTCCGCACCGCTCGCACGCGTCTGTTTCGCGCCCGGTGATGAGATCGCAGATCATGCGAAGACGAAACTGACCGTCGAATCCGTCAGCGAGCAAAATGGACTGCTCACCTACCACGGCGGCGGTGCGTCCATCCACGAGAGCGACCTGTTAGATTCACTCAGCTTCATCAGCCCGGCGAAACGCCTGCTCGCCGGGCTCACCGATCATCCGCGCGATTTCGACCAGCGCCTCGAAGCACTACGCTGGAACGCCGCGATCCGTCGCTCACCCGCCCGCGGCTATACCGGCGCGCGCATCGACCTCATTCCGCACCAGCTCTCCATCGTCGCGGAGACCTCGAACCGCCTTTTCCCCCGAGTCCTCCTCGCCGACGAAGTGGGCCTCGGGAAAACCATCGAGGCCTGCCTCATCCTTCACCGCCTCTATCTAACAGGCCGCGCCGACCGCATCCTCATCCTCGTGCCGGAGCCGCTCATCCACCAATGGTTCGTGGAGCTGCTGCGCCGCTTCAATCTCCTCTTCGCGCTCTACGATGAAGAACGCTGCGCCTCCATCACCGCCCACGACGAAATGGCGAACCCCTTCGTCGATTCCCAGCTCATCCTTTGTGCGATCGGATTCCTCACGGATCATCCCACCCGCACCAAGCAAGCGCGCGAGGCGGGCTTCGACCTGCTCATCGTCGATGAGGCGCACCATCTCGAATGGTCGGAGGACGAGGCCTCGCCCGCCTACTCGATGGTCGATTCGCTCGCAAATACCATCCCCTCACTGCTCCTCCTCACCGCCACCCCGCAGCAACTCGGCCCCGCCGGCCACTTCGCGCGGCTCCGCCTTCTCGATCCCGACCGCTACTCGGATCTCGATGTTTTCCTCGCGGAAACGGAATCCTACATCCCCCTCGCGGAGACCGTGGAAGCCCTTGTCGCCGGAAACATCCCGGACAATATCACCGCTTTTACCGAAAACTCACCCCGCGCCGGGAAACATCTAACAGCCCTCATTTCCGGCGATGAATCCGCCCGCCAGCCTCTCGTTTCCGAGCTCATCGATTCCTTCGGCACCGGCCGCGTGCTGTTTCGCAACACCCGCGAACGCCTCACCGGCTTCCCGCAACGCCTGCCCCTCCTCCATCCGCTGGAAAAAGGCGCATCGCCCTACGCGTGGCTCGCCGCGCTGATCCGCGACCTGCCCGCCACCGAGAAAATCCTGCTCATCACAAACTCCCCGGACGCCGCCATCGCCGTACAGAAAAAACTCCTCGCACAGATCCACGTCGAGGCCGCCCTTTTCCACGAGGATCTCTCCTTGCTCCAGCGCGACCGCAACGCCGCGTGGTTCTCCGAGGAGGACGGCGCACGCATCCTGATCTGCTCGGAGATCGGATCGGAGGGGCGGAATTTCCAGTTCGCCCGCCACCTCGTCCTCTTCGGCCTCCCGCGCGATCCCGAAGTCCTCGAACAACGCATCGGCCGCCTCGACCGCATCGGCCAGACCGGCGACATCCGCATCCACATTCCCTACGGGAAAGATAGTAGATCGGAGCTGCAGGCGCGCTGGCTCCACGAGGCGCTCGATGTCTTTTCCGAACCGCTCAAGGGCGCCACCACCCTCGCCACCGAGCTGCTCCCGGAGCTCGACGCCCTCGCCGACGCCTCGCCGTCCTCGGAAAAATTCCGCCGTTTCCTGAAACGCTCCGCCGACCTGAAAGCCGACGTCGCCCGCCGCCTCGCCTCCGGCCACGATCGCCTCCTCGAACTCGGTGCGCCCCCCGCCTCCCAATCCGCCGAACTCCTCGCAACGATCCGCGAGGCCGATACCGATCCACGCTTCGCGAAATTTGCCATCCGGCTGTTCGACCACCTCGGGCTGGACGTTTCCGATCTTTCCGCGAACGCCTTCGTCTTCAAGCGCGGCAACCGCCAAACAGAAGCCTTCGCCGACATCCCCGAGGACGGCCTCTCCGCCACCCTGGATCGCGCCACCGCCCTCGCCCGCGAGGATCTCGCTTTCCTCACCATCGATCACCCGCTGTTCCGCGACGCCCTCGGCCAGCTCCTCGATGGCAATCACGGTAACGCCGCCTTTGCAGAATGGAAAACTGGCCAGGGAAAATCCATCCTGCTGGAATGCGCCTTCGTGCTCGAGGTAATCGCTCCGCCGCGCCTGCACCTGGATCGCTTCCTGCCGCCCACCCTCCTTCGCGTCATCGTCGATCACACCGGAACCGCCCAAACCAAAGCCCCGCCCGCCGCTGCCCTCCAGCCCGGCGACGCCCGCCGCCTCGTCTCCCAGGAAGCCTTCCGCCGCGATCTCTTCCCGAAAATGACCGCCGCCGCCAAGGACATTGCGAAACGAGCCTCCGCCAAACCCATCCAAGCCGCCCGCGAACTCGCGGAGGAAACGATCACCTCACAGATCGCCCGCCTAGAGGATCTCGCGAAACGCAACCCCCACGTCCCCCCCTCGGAAACCGAAGCCCTAAAAGCCACCCTCCGCGAAACCACCCAAGCCCTCTCCCAAGCCCGCGTCCGCCTGGACTCGATCCGCCTAGTCTTCCGGACGTAATCCGCAGGGAGCGGCTGCCGTTAAATGATTGAGCACTCTTAGCAAAGCTCATCCCGGTAGTAAGAAAGTCTGTAGCTGAGCAGTAGTAAGGCGACAACCTCAGAATATGCAAAACACCATGAAGACCTTCTCCGTTATCCTCGTAGCATTGCTTGGCCAACTTGTTTCGTTGGCCGGCGAACCGCGTGTCGCCATCTTTGGAGACAGCATCACCTACTCCGGACGCTGGCCGGCCTTGGTGGAATCCGCCCTTCGCACCGCCCCGGCGTTCACCGAAGCGGAAATCGTCAACTTCGGGCTCGCGAGCGAGACGGTCTCAGGGCTTTCGGAACCGGGCCATGCCGACGGAAAATTTCCAAGACCTGACCTGCACGAGCGCCTCGGGCGCATCCTTGAGACCTTCAAGCCCACCCATGTCCTCGCCTGTTACGGAATGAACGACGGGATCTACATGCCACTCGATGAAACGCGGCAGAAAGCCTTCCAGGACGGCATGACACGCCTGAAGGCGGAGGTGGAAAAGCGGGACGCGAAACTCGTGGTGATCACCGCGCCGTTGTATGACGGCGATCACCCGGCGACAGCTCCGCAGGGATACGACGCGGTTCTCGATGCACAAGCGGCATGGCTGGCAACGCAGGAAGGCTGGCAGGTGATCGATATCCGCACCGATCTGCGCGCCGCCATCGCGGCGGAAAAGCAAACCGATCCGGATTTCGTCTATGCTCGCGATAAGGTGCATCCGGGCGAGAGAGGCCATGATTTCATGGCGGCATCCGTTGTCAGGCAAATCTGGCCGCTTTGGCATCTACCGGGGAAACCGGCTTTGGCCGATGGCAAGGCCTTGTCCATCCTGGAAACACGCGCCGGAATCCTCAAGCACGCGTGGCTCTGCAAAACCGGTCACACCCGCCCCGGAGTGCCCGATGGCCTGCCCCTCGAAGCGGCGCAAGAGCGGGCGGCGGAGTTGCTCCGCGAATACCATGCCCTGCGCTCTAACCCCGAATCGAAAATCCCGGGACACTGAACCGTTGTTCAACCCAACACACTCACTGTTTCAAAAAAATAGAATCATCTCCTTTTCCCTGCTCGTTCTGTCAGCAGCGGTTTCCCAGTCGCCGATTTTCCCGAACGAAGCCTTGGATCGTTGATGATCAAGGCTTCACCGTCACCGGCCAGCCAGGGAACTGTTTCGCGCCGGGCTGTGTGACATCGGCGAAACGCGGCCAGCACTCGAAGGTGACCTCGCCGCTACTCTTTTTGAAACGGATCAGGCCCCAGCCATCCGCCCAGCCCTGCATGTCCTTGCGCTGGGATTCAGGGTTTGCGTAGGCGATCATGCTGACCTTGTTGTCAAAGCCGTCGAGGTAATCGCCCGTCCATGGTAGCGGCGAACCGGGCACCGGATTCGCTCCGGGCTTTTCATCCTCAGGCCACCACCAGCGGCCGTAGTAGGAGTTCACGATGGCGGGTACGGTGAAAGCCCATGGGCCGTCGCCGTGCTTGCGGATGCCGTGGCGGACAACGGTGGCGATATGCTGATCCCCTGCGATATGGACGGCGTTCGCCTTCTGGATGAGCTCTAGCGCGCGGTTGCGTCCGCTTTGCGGCCAACCATTGGAATCGAGGTCTGCGTGCAGGCGGTTTTCGCGAGAACCATGAAGGTGCACGCCGCCGCAAAATCCGGTCTGTGAAAGCACGGCTTTTATCGCCACTCCGTCGCGCATGTCCGCCCAGTCTGTTAGAAATTTTTCCTGACGCGCTCCCAGCAGCGTAAGACCGGGCGTATCGATCACCCTGGGATCATATTCCGGATCGAGAATATGGTCGGGACGTGGCCCTTTCAACGGATGCCGACCCAGCGGCCCGGGCTTGAATTTCCGATCCTCAATGATCGCGAAATCGATGCCACCTAACAGAAGTCGCGTGTAGTAAACGCCGATGCCCTGCTCGACGGGCGAGGGATCATACGGATCGGGGAGATGGCCGCTTTGCTGGCGCTCGACCATTTTTACATACTCCGGGTGGAAGAAATAACCGCCGTCGTGACCTTGCTCAGTCACGGCTTTCTTGCCGGACTCACCCCACAGGTTGCCCTGCCCGATGTCATGGTCGTCGGGGATGGTGACGCAGGGACGCGTGCGGAAAATTTCCCGGAATGCTAGGCCGAACTTAAGCCACGCGGCGGTATGCTGCTTGTGGTCGTATGACTGATCACCGGCAAAGAAAACGAGATCGGGATCCTGATGATTGATGTTGCGCGTGTATTCCTCACGCAGACCGCGATCCTTGTTCGAGTTACAGGAAAGCGCCGCGAGGACGATCTCCTCCTTGTCCGCCGGATTCTTGCGGACGACCCCCTCGAAGGAGGCATTCACGCCATGCAGCAGGCGGTATTTGAAATTCGTCGAGTCATCCCAATCCTGAATGCGGAAGGTGGTTGACCAGCCGAGGTCGTTGACCTTTTGCCGTGCGAGCTCCGTCCACTTCCCGTCCTTCTCGATCTCCAGCCGCACCTCGCGCGTTTCCTCTGGATAGAGCGGGTAAAGCTGCGCGGAAAGCTTGAGGATGCGATTCTGGACGGTGTAGATGCCGAAACAAACCACCTGATCGCGCGGCACCTTGAGATCGATGATCTCGCCGGTCGGGCGATTCCACCAATCGTTCACGCAGAGCGAGTCCTCGCCCATTTCGAACGGAGCTTTTACCGGCGGCTCGCCATGCTCGGTGGAAAGAGCGGCCACTGCGCCCGTAGCGAGAAATAGGAGGGAAAGTAGTCTGATTTTCATGCTCGTTCATTATCTCCGGTATGGTGGCACTTATCGCAAGAAATAAGTCCGCTTGGCCCGAGACAGGTACCCACGATAAAATCCAGGAGCGCTTCGCCAAGCGCCCCGGTGAAAAAAATCAACGTCCATCCTTTCGACCCGCGATTGGTGCGATCTTGATTTCATTCTTGAGAATGGCCGACTCTGCTCCTCCCGGTCCGCGCCACGTAAGGCAGCCATGGAACGACACCCCCAACCAGCGAGCGCTTGTTTTCTCAATCAAACTTTCAGTATCCCCCCGCCGCCTCGCTAAAGACATAAGGAGCCTGGTAGTTTCCGGTTTTCTCCTTCACCAACTGCCGGACGAGATCGTTCAGAAGGGCTGAGGCACCGAAGCGATAGCGGGCGTTGTTCAGCCACGCGTCGCCGAGCGTTTCCTTCACGGCCACAAGGAAGGTGAGTGCCTGCTTCGCGGTACGGATGCCGCCGGCCGGTTTCATTGCGATCTCCGTTCCGGTTTCCAGATAAAAATCGCGGATCGCCTCCAGCATCACCTGGTTGTTGCCGAGGGTGGCGTTATCGGAGGTTTTGCCGGTGGAGGTCTTGATAAAATCGCCGGGGCGCAGGACTTCCATCGCGAGGAACGAGGCGGCGCGGATGTTGTCGTAGGTCTCCAGCTCGCTGGTCTCCAGAATCACTTTCAGCGTGGCCTCGCCGCAGGCATCGCGCACTGCGGCGATCTCGTCCTGCACCCTGCGGATTTCGCCGGAGAGAAATGCCCCACGGTTGATCACCATATCAATCTCGTCCGCGCCGTCCTTCACAGCGAACTTCACCTCCTCAAGCCGCGTCTTCAGCGGAGCCTGCCCGGAAGGAAACGCGGTCGCCACCGAAGCGATTTTCACAGGGCTGCCTTTCACGATCCTCGCCGCGTATCTCACCATCGCCGGATAGACGCAGACGGCGGCGGTCGGCGGGATCTCCGGATCATCGTGAGGGCGCAGCGCCTTGTGACAAAGCGACTCCACCTTGCCGCGCGTGTCCTTGCCCTCTAGCGTGGTGAGATCGACCATCGAAACAGCCATCCTGAGCCCGAAAACCTTGGACGCTTTTTTAATACTACGTGTGCCGTATTTCGCCACCCGCTCTTCGATCCCCACCCGATCCACACGCCCGCACCGCTCCACCAGCTCGCCAAGCGTCCCCGCATCCCTGAATTTCATGGCTGCAGGTTTCGTGCAAATCGACCCGCTGCCAAGATTCAAGTTCGCCGCCACCGCCCCCCTTCCCTCCCGCTCCCGAATGGGTTGTGAAAGGTCTTCACACGCGGGACAGCCATCGACGGCAAGATGGTCAGGCGCCGGTTAAAAATCGCCGGACACCGAAATTGCATCGAGCGAGATAGGCAGATAGAATCGCTGCTATGCCCGAAAGGATTTTCCTCGGTTACGACTCACCCTTCCTACCAATCCTCGTCGAGCGGCTGCTAAACGACCGCGAATCCCTTGCGGAAGCGCTGGTCATCGTGCCGACGGGGCAGAGCGGCCGCATCCTGCGCGAATCCCTGGCCGCAGCTGCGACTGCGATCCTCGCACCTGCCGTCACCACTCCGGGCGCGCTGCTGCATATCGAAGATGCTTCAGTCTCACCGCCATGGATCGAGAAAATCGCGTGGATGGAAGCGCTGACATCGATCCCCGTGGAGGACTGGGGAAGCTACTCCGATCTTTTCCCCGTGCCGCCTCAGGCCGATGACGGAAATCCCGATTGGGCGGTATCGCTCGCGGCGGAGATCACCGCCCTGCGCGCGGCCTTGCAGGAGCACCGGCACAACCTTTTCTCTGCCTCAAAATTCCTCGCGCACACCCCGGAGGCGCGTCGCTGGGAAGACCTCGCGCGGCTGGAAACACTGGCCGAACGGCAACTTTCCGCGTGGGGCTACATTTCGCGCACCACCGCGCTGCGCGAGCGTTTCGCGCTGCCCGTCGGCACCCGTATGATCATCCTGGCGGGCATCACCGAGATGCCGAAGTGCCTTGAGGAGGCGATCATGGCGTTCGGCGGAAAAGTCGTTTCATACATCGCCGCACCCGAATCGGAGCGGGAGCTTTTCACGCCTCTTGGGCTGCCGCTGGAATCGTGGGCGAGCCGTGAGCTTCCGCCTCACGCGGTCACGCAGATCGCCGCCGATCCGGCGGGGCAGGCCGCCCTTGCGCTCGCCGCTGTATCGAAATCCAGCGCGCCTTCCACGGAGATCGCGCTCGGCTGCCCGGACGAGCGCTGCGGGGCGGTGGTAGCCCGCGCCTTTTCGGAAAACGGCTGGCCCGCCTTCCACCCCGCCGCCGCTCAGCCGATGCAGCCCCTCGTTCGCTGGCTCACGGCATGGAAGGATTGGCTCGGGAAACCCTCCTCGCGCCAGCTTGCCGCCCTGCTCTCCCTGCCCGAGTCCGCTTCCCTCATTTCCGGAGACCGCGCCCAGAAACTCACCGCCCTCAACAAGCTCCGCGAGAACCACGCCGCCATCGAACCCGAGGCGATCCTCGATCTCCCGGAGACCGACGACTCCCTCCGCGCATCCATCACCGCCTTACTAGACCTGCGGCGTTCCTTCCTCTCGGATCTTTTTCCCGACGCGATCCACTCCCACCTCCACGCGCTCGACCCGAAATCGGAAAACCCCCTCACATCCCGCATCGGCGATTTCCTCACCGAGGCCGCGCCGCTTTTCCCGCAAACGGACCGCAGCCATGGCTTCTGGCTGCGCACCTTGCTCTCATGGCTCCCCGCCCCCACAGCCGAGCCAGCCGCCGACCGCGTGATTGATGTCCAGGGCTGGCTGGAGCTGCTTTACGAGCCGGGCGCGCACCTTGTCATCTGCGGTATGAACGAGGCCTTTGTGCCCTCGCGCCCCGGCGGCGAACCATGGCTTTCCGAAAATATCCGCCGTGCCCTCAAGCTCACCGCCGATACCGACCGCCATGCCCGCGACGCCTACCTTCTACACGCCATGCTCATGATGCGTCGCGAAACCGGTTCCGCACACCTAATCTGCGGCAAGAACGGCCCGGGCGGCGAAACCCTCCTCCCTTCCCGCCTGCTGCTCCGCGTACCGCGCTCGGCACTCATCCCCACCATCGAGAACCTATTCCGCGAGATCGAGCCGCCGGAAGCGGATCTCATCTGGACGCGGGATTGGAAATGGCTACCGCCCGTCGTCGATTTGCCGGAGCGCATCAGCGTCACCGCCCTGCGCGATTACCTCGCGTGCCCGTTCCGTTTCTACCTCAAGCACCTCGTCCGCATGAGTGTGCCGGAGCCGGACCGCCGGGAAATGAACGCGCGGGATTTCGGCTCCATCACCCACCTTGTCATCGAGATCTGGGGAAACGATCCGGAGAAACGCCGCCTCACCGATCCACTGAAAATCGCGGCTTCGCTATCCTCCATACTTGATGAGGTGATGCTCCGGGAGTTCGGGAAAAACCCTCCGCTCGCGATTCGGATCCAGACCCACTCCATTCGCCAGCGGCTCGAATGGTTCGCTGCCGTGCAAGCAGTGACCGCCGCGGAGGGCTGGGAAATCATCGAGATCGAGAGCAAGTTCGCGATCCCGTCTGGCGCGTTCACCATCTCGGGCAAGATCGACCGCATCGACCGCCACCGCGAGTCCGGGCAGATCCGAGTGATCGACTACAAGACCGGCAAGGCGGAGAAAGTGGATTTATCCCACCGGCAAAAGATCACCGCAAAAACCAAGATCCCGCTCCATTTCACGCAAGGCTGCCCCGCGTTCCTCGATAGGACCGACAGCAAAGGCAAGCCCGCTTCCTTTTTCTGGAAAAACCTACAGCTCCCGCTCTACGCCCTCGCACGCGGCTTAGGCTCCGCAGAAACGCCGATCCCCGCCTACATCCACCTTGGCCAAACCGAGGAAAACGTAAAGTTCTCCATCTGGGACGACTTTTCCGAAGAGGATCTGGAATCGGCGAAAGCCTGCATGGAATGGATCACCACGAATCTAACCGCACGGGCATTCTGGCCAGCAGCGGAAAAGGTCGAATACGATGATTTCGTCCTTCTCGCGCAGAACTCCCCGCTCGGGGAGTCGTTCGAGAATCTCGCCACCTAGTCCGCGGATAAACAACACGCGCCACGGAAAATTCCTTCTCATCCGGCATCCAGTCCTAAAACCGCGCCGTTTCCGTCCGGTTCCGCAGCCTGTGAACCCAAACGCTCTGCACAAGCCCGAGCAGGAACATGCAGATTACCACAAACGTACCAGAGTAACTCACCAACGGCAGGGGAATACCGGTGATCGGCATCAACAGAACACACATCCCGATGTTCTCATAAATATGGGCGAAAAAAAGCGCCACAACCATGCAAACGATGAGCCGTCCCGCTACATCTCGACTGTAGAAGCCGATGAACAGCCCCTGAATCATGAGCAGGGCGAACGCCCCTAGCAGCAGCAACATCCCCCGGAACCCCAACTCCTCGGCAATGACCGCCACAATGAAGTCATTGTGCGCCGTGAGATGGGGGATGAATTTCTTGTCATGCAGAGATCCCCTCTCGGCCGTAGCCTTCCAACCCAAGCCGCTCCAGCCGGCCTTGCCTACCGCCATCGAGACGTTGTGAGGCGCGTAGCCGTCCCCTCTGATATCGACTTCCTCACCATTCATCATCCGCAGCCACAGATCGATGCGGTCAGGGCCGCGTTCCGAAACGAGCGGCAAGATCACAAAGTAAAGAATGGGCAATACGCCCGCCGAGACAAAGGCAATAAAGCTCAGGAAGCGGAACGGAATGCCAGCCACGAGCAGCGCCACCACGACAACTGGAATCCACACCAGTGCGGAACCCATGTCCCCCATTTTCATGACCAGCAGGAAAGGCACGACGGATACCACGCCAATCATCCCGATCCGAATGAAGGGATCCCCCAGCAAAGGATGAAGCTTGGGCATATCCTGCATGAGCCATGCGATCATCACGATCCCGGAAGTCACGCCGAGCTGCGCGGGTTGGAAACTGAGCCCCCCGATCACGAGACGGTGCACATCGTCGTCGGCCTGCATCGCCATCACCATTAACCCGAGGCTGACGGCATAAAGCGGCACCCCGAGCCAACGGATCCACCGATAATCGATCAGAGCCGCCGCGAAATAGGCCACGCTACCCACCACAATCCAATTTTTCTGCATCCAGGCGAAATATCCGCCGGCGGAACCAAACTCAGCCAGCTTTTCAGGCGAAACCGGCAGATGCCTCGCCGCGCTCTCGATCATGAATACCCCGAAGATGAGTAGTGCGTACATTACGAACACAAGCACCCAGTTCATCCCCAGAATTTTCCGCAAAAATGGCGTCATTTCCCCTTACGAGGCCGACGATATCCACCGCCACCCGCTTGGCAAGCAGCCATGCGGTGATCACTACGCGGATCGCCGGAAAGATGGGAAGTTTCCAGTCCGACTATCTCCACTTCGCTCCGGTTGTGGTTCGAATTCATCTTTTCCCTCATGGAGGAACCCAGGGAAAATGCGCCGAGGTTGTGCGTTGACGACCTCGGATTTTGCCCCCAAAGTCGCCCTGCAACCATACGCAACCCCAAACAAATCATGACTCTTATCAGACGTTTTCTCTGCCTGGCCTTCGCCGCATCGCTCGTTTCCATGGCCGCCGCCCAGGAAGACAAGCTCAAGATCGCCACCGTAGACATGCAGGAGCTTTTCAAGCAATACTTCCGCACCAACGAAGCCCAGAAGCAGATCAACGTCGAGCGCGCCCGCATCCAGAAGGACAACAACGAGCGCCTCGCCCGCATCCGCGAGCTGGAAACCAACCTCGGCAACCTCAAAAAGCAGATCGAGGATCCGTCGATCAACGATTCCAAGAAACAAGCACTGTTCAAGGATTGGCAGATGCAGCAGCAGGAGGGCATCGCCCTCGACCGCGAGCGCCGCGAGTTCCTCCAGCGCCGCAACCAGGCGCTCAACGAGAAGATGATGCAGCGCATGAAGGGCATCCTTGAGGAAATCCGCAAGCTCGTTGAGGAGCAGGCGAAGACCGACGACTACGATTACGTCTTCGACAAATCCGGCCTCAGCACCTCGCAGGTTCCCCTCCTCCTCTACACCAAGGACGCCACCGACATCACCGCCGGCCTCCTTAAAAACCT
>CAMBTF010000005.1 GCA_945870545.1 Akkermansia muciniphila | reverse complement strand
CCGTTTTTATGGATGGCATCGCAGGGGAACTCGGGCTTTTTCCGGAAGTTTTCCTTCAGGTCGACCAGGCAGGGGAAGAAACAAAGGGCGGATTCTCCGCAGCTGAGCTTCACGCGGCGATGCCGACCTTGGCCAGCCTCTCCAACCTGCGCATCGTAGGTCTCATGTCGATCCCGCCTGCTGCCGATGATCCCGAGGGTTCGCGTTGCTGGTTCCGCCAGCTGAGGCAACTTAGGGACGACCTACGCGGAAAATTTCCGATGGATCTGCCCTTTCTCAGTATGGGCATGAGCGGTGATTTCGAGGTGGCGGTGGAAGAGGGGGCGACCCATGTCCGGGTTGGTTCCCTGATATTCGGCAAACGCGGATACAAGGTGGAAGGGGAACTAGGATGAGTGGATTCGTGAATGTCTGCGTGATCGGCCGCGAGTTGGCCCTCTCTCTCGGCGACGGGCGAGAGATGTATTTTCCCCTCTCCATGCTGAGAAGGGCCTGCCCTTGCGCCGCCTGCCAAGGTGAACCCGACGCCTTGGGGCGCGTGATACGCCCTGCGGTCGAGCACGGCGCGGGTGCGTTCGACCTCCAACGCTTCGAGATGGTCGGTGGATACGGAATCCAGCTCCACTGGGCGGATGGGCACGGATCCGGAATCTACAGTTTGGACTATCTGGGAAAACTCGATGCCCTGGCTCGCGGTGACTGATCCGGCGGAATGCTGCGTTCCGCTCGTCCGGGCCAGCGCTCACCCATTTTTTTGCAGCGATCCGGCAAGGTTAGACAAAGAATCCCCGTTTGGTCAAAACAACCGGACGAGACTCGGGTTATGGTGAGTGATTCGTTTCGCTCTCTCCCACCTCTTCCTTGAATGTTGGATCTTGAAGGTGGAGAGTTGAGCACATGTTACTCCAGCAGCTCATCCGCATCCCCTCGGTAAACCCGGACAACGCCGCCGCCGATCAGGCGGGCGTGACCCACGAGCAGGCGATAGCCGATTTCCTCGCCAACTGGCTCACCGACATCGGCGCGGAAGTGATGCTTGAGGAAATCCAGCCGCGCCGCCCCAATCTCATAGCCCGCTTTGCGCCGCTCGACGGCCGTCCGCGCATCCTGCTCGGCCCACACCTCGATACGGTCGGGGTCGAGGGTATGACCATCGATCCCTTTTCCGGCGAGATCCGCGACGGGAAAATCTGGGGACGCGGTGCCTGCGATACGAAGGGGCCGATGGCCGCTATGCTCGGTGCGCTGGCAGAAAATAAGGACATCCTTGCGGATCTGCCGGTCGCGGTGGATTTCGTGGGCTTCATGGGCGAGGAGGCATCCCAACATGGCTCCAAGCATTTCGCACAGCACCACGCGAAGGATTACGTCTTTGCCCTCGTCGGCGAGCCGACCTCGATGGACATCGTCCACATCACCAAAGGCTCGCTGTGGGCGACGCTCGTTGCGGAAGGCGTCTCCGCGCACGCCTCCCAGCCCCATCTTGGCGATAACGCGATCCTCAAGCTCTGCCAAGCCCTTCTTCTCCTTCAGGAAACCCTTGCCCCTGCCCTTGCCTCATTCACCCACCCAGTGCTCGGCCACTCGACCATGAACATTGGCACGATAGGCGGCGGCAACGCGGCGAACATTGTACCGAATCTCGCGAAGGCACAGATCGACATCCGCCAGACCCCGGATCTCTATGCCTCCGGCGGCGCGCTCCAGCTCCTTCGGGAAACGATCTATCAGCTCCGGCTGCCCCTTGAAATCGGCTATGCCCACGAAAACCCGCCGATGGAGACTGATCCCGCAAACCCCTTCATCCAAAAGCTTCTCGCCACCGATCCGCGCACGAAAACTGTCGGCGCACCGTGGTTTTCCGACGCCGCCCACCTATCCGACGGCGGCATCCCCTCGATCTGCATCGGCCCCGGCTCCATCGCTCAGGCGCACACCAAGGACGAGTTCATCGACCTCCGCGAGTTCGAGCAAGGCCAGGCGTTCTTCTCAAAATTCATCCGCTCGCTGGCGGAGTGAGCTACCTAATTCTGAAAGAGTGAACCATCAATGAACGCGGATAGTTGCTTGGTTGAAACCCTATGCTCGCACCAAAGAGCTCAGTTGAATTTCTTTTTTAGCGTCGCCAAACCCCTTACACGCCCTGCACCTCGCCAAGTTTCCGCCATGTCCGCCGCCGCCCTGATATTCCCGCACCAGCTCTTCGCGGATCATCCCGCCCTCGCGCCGGCGCGTCCCGTTTTTCTCGCGGAGGATCCGTTGTTTTTCGGAAACGACAGGCATCATCCGGTCGCCTTTCACAAGCAGAAGCTTGTCCTCCACCGTGCATCGATGAGGGCGTATGCGGACGAGCTCCGCGGCCTCGGCCATAACGTCCAACTCACCGATTCGTATCCAAACTCTCTTCCTTCCGATCTAACCGATCTCCATCTCGCCGAGCCGCACGATTTCATCCTCGAGAAACGTCTGCGCCGCTTCGCAGAAGGGCGGAGGATTGCCCTCCATATCCACCCAACCCCGGCCTTCCTTTCCCCGCTGGAATTTCTGGAGGAACATATCGCCCGCCGGAAAAAGCCGTTCATGGCGACCTTCTATCAGGCGCAGCGGAAACGGATGGGTATCCTCGTCGATGCTGATGGCAACCCGGAGGGCGGGCAGTGGTCGTTCGACGAGGACAACCGGAAAAAACTCCCGAAAAACCATACCCCACCGGAAGCGCCCGTTTCAAAAAAGAATCTGTATGTCATCGAAGCCATCGCATGGGTGGAGAAACATTTTCCTGATCATCCGGGCACCACCGATAATTTCCGCTACCCCGTGACCCGCGAGGACGCGAGGGAGTGGCTGGAAAATTTCATCACCGAGCGCTTCGCGGATTTTGGTGTTTACGAGGATGCGATCTCCACACAACACGCCTTCATCAACCACTCTCTCCTGTCCCCCGCGCTCAACATCGGGCTACTGACCCCGCAGGAGATGATCGACGCCGCGCTTACGAAAAAGGGGATACCTATCAACTCGCTGGAGGGCTTCGTGCGCCAAGTAATCGGCTGGCGCGAGTTCATGCACGGCATCTACAGGCACCGTGGCGTCGCGATCCGGACCACGAATTTCTTCGGGCACACCCGCCCCATACCCAAATCCTTCTACGATGCCACCACCGGCATCCCGCCCATCGACCGCATCATCCGCCAGCTCCGCGACGAGGCCTACTGCCACCACATCGAGCGCCTGATGATCCTCGGAAATTTCATGCTGCTATGCCGCTTCGATCCCGTTGCGGTTTACAAATGGTTCATGGAGTTTTTCATCGACGCCTACGATTGGGTTATGGTGCCGAACATTTATGGCATGTCACAGTTTGCGGACGGCGGCACCTTTACCACCAAGCCCTACATCTCCGGCTCGAACTACGTCCTGAAAATGTCCGACGAAAAATCCGGCGCGTGGACGGAAACATGGGACGCACTTTTCTGGACTTTCGTCGCCGATCACCAGGAGCTTTTCTTGAAAAACCCGCGCTCCTCGATGATGGCGCGAACATGGCAAAAATTTTCCGCTGAAAAACAAGAGCACCACCGTGAAACAGCACGCATCTTCTTAGGGAGTATGTGAACTTATGTGGGTCCGGAGCAAGCCGGACACCCTCTGCAGCGGCGCTCCGCATTGGCGATCAAATTAGGACGGATCGCTTGAATGCCATGACCAGGCGGAGCATGGAAGTGATCGAAGCGCCTGCCAGAACCTCTGGGTTTTCGGAGGGAATCCATCGAACAGCTAATAGAGCCTTGACAGATGGTATGTCGGTAAACAGGGTTTTTGCGTAAAGTAATTTAGATCATTGAAATTATATGCAACTTCAGCCCGCCACGTTACTTGCCGGATTTATGACGCTTACCAGCGTTTCGGAAGCTGCAACCAGTGTTTTGCAATCTGCAACCGCCTATGCGGTGGATCTTCGCAATGATCGTTTCCTGAGCTTCGACGTCAAAAATCCCGGTTCCCAGAATGTATTGGCCACGGGTTATTCGGGGAACTATTTCGGACTCGATTTCAATCATACGGGAACGACCCTCTACGGGCTGTTATATACCGATTTCGGAGCGGCTCGGTTGGATAGTTTGAGTCTCACCAATGGTTCCATCCTCGGTAGCGTGACCGTCGGGGGTCTTGACTCCAACGCGGTGGTGACGGGTCTGACCGTCGGGCCGGAGAATTTAGCTCATCTCACCACTTATGGTGGCACCACATCGAAGCTCTACACGATCGATCTTACCACCGGCACTACCGCGCTGGTCGGGGTCATGACAAGCTCCGGATTCATCGTGGATATCGCCGCGAGTCCGGGTGGTGATCTTGTGGTTCATAACGCAACCACCGATTCGTTCCATTTTGTCAATCCAGAGACAGGTGCGCTCACCCTGATCGGGTCGCATGGCATTGACGCAAATTTTACGCAGGGAATGGATTTCGATCCGACGAGCGGCTTTTTATTCGCGGCGGTTTATAGCGGTGAGGGAGTGAACACCTACGGCACGGTCAGCATCTTCGACGGAACGATCGACCAGATCGCGGGCATGTTGTCCGGAGAATACGAGATCGCAATCGCCGTGCCCGAGCCGGCAACCGCGTCGCTCCTTATCGCGGCCGGAGCCATGATGTTCCGCCGCAGGCGTCCGGTGGCTTGAAGGCGGGAATCCCTTATTCCGCATGGCTCACCGGCATGTGTCATCCCCTAGCTACTAGGAACTTGCTTTTAGCGGCAGCCCCCTGCAAGAGCTGGAGGAGGTCGTCTATCGTCGCAGGTGGAACGCCACTCCTAACCCGCAGTTTCCATTGAGAAATGCGGGCCAAGGGGCGTAGATTGATGCGGATCATTTTGTCACGACCGGGCCACGAGTCATCAGATAAGCGACTAGGTTCTTTACCGCTGTCTCGTCCATTGTCTTCAGCAGGCCTTCGGGCATCAGGGAGACGGGCATCGTTTGACGCTTTGAAATGGTGTCCTTCGGAATCACGATTCGCTCCATTTGCGACTGGACGGTCACAGCCCGTTCATTTTCCTCAGGCACTACCCCGGAGACAACACGACCATCCTTCAGCGTGAAAATGGTGAGGCGATAGTCGGCGGGAACGACCTCGTTGGGATTGACGATGTTCCCTAGGAGGTAGTCCAGATTGTGTCGGTCGCTGCCGGTGAGGTCGGGTCCGATCGCGCCTCCTTCACCGTAGAGCTTGTGGCAGGCGGCGCAGAGGGCGGCGTAGGTCGTTTTTCCTTTCGCCGGATCGGCCGCGGCGATGACCTCGGGGGTGAGCAGCGTCTTCCAATTCGCGATCTCCGTCTTTAGTGCCTCGGGCGTGTCACGTAAATCGCCCCAGATCTCGCCGAGTTGTTTGGTCAGGGCCTCGTCGCCGAGATTGCGAATCTGGCGGGCATGAAAGGGACTGATCGCGTCGCGGGGGATAGCCCCCTTGGCGATGTTCGCCAGCAAAACCCCGGCGAAGGAAGCCCGCGAGACGAGCACATCAATGGCAATGGCGCGGTGGACGGTGTCGCGTTTCCACTCATTGAGGACGCAGTTCGGGACATCGGCGTCGTCGTAGTTGGCAAGTCCAAGGATGGCCTCGCGGGCGAGGACGCGGTCATTGGTCCATTCCTTGAGTTTGGGCAACAGATCAGGTGTGGGATCACGAAGCAGGTTGGTCAGGGCGGCGCGGCGGGCACTGGGATCGGCTTCGGCGTTTTTGGCAATGGCGAGCAGCGCGTCACGGGCCAGCCCGTCTCCGAAGACGAGGGAAAGTTCGCGGATCATCGTCTGCGTTTCCTCGTTGCCGCCGGCCTTGGCAATGGTGTCCCAAGCAACCGGTTTCGGAGCTTTGCTCCAGCCCTTAAGGCCCTCATTGAGACCGCGCAGGATGGGGAGTCGGTTTTCGTCGGTGGCGCGGGAAAGGAGATCGTTCACCGGTGCGGGTGTCTTTTCAAGATCCTCGGCAAGGCGGCGCGAGATGAGCTGGGTGACGGTGGGGAGTTTGGAGGTGAGGGCGAGATTTACGGCTTCTTTAGGGTATTTCGCAACCGCTTCGGCGATGCCATACCAGATCATGAGAGATTGCTGGCGGTCGGTGGCGTCCTCCGTATTCCAACAGAGGAGTGCGGCAATTTGAAAACGTGACTCTTCCGGCAAACGTTGTAGTGCCGCAGCCATTTCAAGGCGTGCGAGGCCGGAAGAGAATAATTTTTCTTGGGTAAACACTTTCAATAGAGGCGGAGTCACCTGCCTCTTTGCAAGATTTTCGCTGAACCATCGAATGGCCATGGCGCGTTTTCCTTCGTCCGGAGAACTGAGCATTTTTTCGATATCAGCATCCGTCACCTCACCTCTTCCATGGCGCGTAAGCCACTCAGGCCGCCCCGTCGAAGCTCTCCCCTTGTCCGGCCCGTCATACACGATCCGGTAAATCCGTCCGCTCGTGCGGTGAATGCCGTCGTTGTCGTGGCATTCGCCGGTGTCACTCCAGTCGTTCATCCAGACTTGGCCATCGGGACCGGTGATGAGATCGAGACCGCGGAACCAGGGATCCTTCAGCATCATGAAATCCTTGCCGTGCTTCCCGACATAGCCGTTGCCCTCGCGCTCGAGGATTTCCATGTTGATGCGGCGGCCGTGCAGGTTGCAGGTGAAAAGTTTGCCGTGGTATTCCTTCGGCCAGACGCCGCCTTGGTAGATGAGGCAGCCCATGTGGGCGTGGCCGCCGCCGAGCTTGGAGGTCTTGTCGCTGATGCCTTCGTTGATGTGGTCCCATTTCTCCGTGCCGCGATCCCAGTGGTAGTGGTCGGCGGTGTGGCCGATGTACCGGTAGGCGAGCGGATTCAAATGCGCGCCGAACATGCGTTCGTAGTAGGCGCCGGGGATAGCGTGCCAGAGGTGGCCGATGACGGTGTTCGTGTAGAAAAGTTGGCCGTCCTCGTTCCAGTCCATCCCCCACGGATTCGTGCCGCCGTGGCAGAAAACCTCGAGCTTTTTCGTGACTGGATGAAAGCGCCAGATCGCGCAGTTCATGGCAACGCGATCCTTATCCGGTATGCCGGGAACACCCACGTAAGAGGACGAGGTGATGCCGTGGCGACCGTAGAGCCAGCCGTCGGGTCCGAACTTCAGGCCGTTGACGATGTTGTGTCCTATCGTCTTGGCGTCGAAGCCGTCGAGCATCACGACCGGCTCGCCATCGGGAACGAGGTCGCCGTCGGCATCGGGGATGAAGAGCAACTGCGGCGCACAGGTCACCCAGACACCGCCGTGACCGACTGCGACAGAGGTGAGACGTTTGCCTTTGTCCCAAAAGACAGTGCGTTTGTCGGATTTTCCATCGCCGTCCGTGTCTTCGAGGACGATGACACGATCCTGAAGCTTCATGTCCCAGCGTAGCGGTGTCTCCGCAAAGGTGTAGCACTCGGCGACCCAGAGCCGGCCCTTGTCGTCAAAAGTGATTCCGATGGGCTGCTGCACCTCGGGCTCGGATGCAAAGACCTCGAGATGAAAGCCTTCGGGGAGCACGGCGGTTTTGGTCGTTTCCTCGGGCGACATCGGTTTCGATTTCTCGGGCTCGGTGTTGTAGATCTTCGGAAAGTCATCGGCGAGGGAGATCGTATAGGTAAGGGTCAGGAGCCCGAATGAGGAGAAAAGTTTGATCATCGTCAGGAAATTACAGTCACCCAGGGAACGGTCTAGCAATTTTTTCGCGATCCGCGGCACCCGCCTTGCGGTATCCATGCGCAGTGACCGCCCACAGATTCCGCGAGTGCCGCAGGATTACCGCGCCGCGCCGCGCCACTGCCAGATCCGCTTTCTTACTTTTCCCGGCTAAGGGCGAGGCGTTCGTAAAAGGAGTTGGCGATCTGGCGCTGGAGTTCGCTCACGCTCCACTGGTTGGCAGCGGCGAGGGTGATGAGACCATTGTTTGAGGAAAGACAGATCCGCATCAAAGGATCGTCGCGGGGAGCCTGAGTAGGGCGAGGATGCGATCGAGGTCGTCGTTACCGTAGTATTCGATCTCGATCTTGCCCTTTTTCGCGGAGTGATTGATGGCAACGTGGGTGGCGAGGTGCTCTTGGAGGAGCTTGGTTAGCTCGCGTACGTGGATGTCGATCTCGCGGGGCTGGGCTTTCTTCGGATCGTTGCCGGTATCAGGGTTGGCGAGGAGGGATTGGGTGAGTTTCTCAGCGGCGCGGACGGTGAGCTTGCGGCGGATGATCTGGTCGGCGGCGAGCTTCTGGCTCTCGGCATCCTTGAGGGCGAGGATGGCTTTCGCGTGGCCAACGGTGATCTGGCCTTGGGCGAGGTGGGTCTGGATGTCCGGGTGGAGGTCGAGCAGGCGCATCGCGTTGGCGACGGAGGCGCGGGACTTGCCGACGCGGGTGGCGATCTCCTCCTGTTTCAGCGTGAACTCTTTGGCGAGGCGGACGTAACCGGCGGCTTCCTCGATGGGGTTGAGGTCCTCGCGCTGGAGGTTCTCGATGAGAGCCATTTCTAGAACATCGCGGTCGGACGCGATGCGCTCGATGACCGGCACGGTGGCGAGGCCGAGTTTTTTGGAAGCCCGCCAGCGGCGCTCGCCGGCGATAAGTTCGTATTTCCCGTCCACCAAACGCGCGATGAGCGGCTGGATGATGCCGTGTTGGCGGATCGATTCGACGAGGTCGTCGAGCGGCGCATCGATAAACTGGTTGCGCGGCTGCAGGGGGGACGCGACGACGTTTCCTATGGCGATGTCACGAACGCGCGGCGAGTCGTCGGTGGAGTCGCTGGCAGGCGCACCGTGGTTCTTCTTGATGAGGGCGCCGAGGCCTTTGCCGAGTGCTTGCTTTGACATGGGGTGGGGAGTGTGCGGAAACGGAGCGGGTAGGGGAAGATGAATTGGGGAAGCGAATCATTTTTTTTGAAATTTTTTTGCAGTATAGTGAGGTTATCAGGTCGCGCTTGCTTTTGTGCTCACCTCTTCAGGTGAGCATCCCTGTTCGCGAAGGATGCGGATGGAGCGGGCGGCATCGCGTTTCGCCAGGCGCCTGCCGTGTTCATCGCGGACGAGGGCGTGGTGCAGGTAAACAGGTTCGTGAAAGCCGAGGATGGATTGGAGCTGGCGCTGGACGTGGGTCGCTCCCAGTAGATCCTCGCCGCGGGTGACGTGGGTGATTTCCTGGAACGCGTCGTCCACCACCACTGCGAGATGGTAGGCGGTGCCGATGTCCTTGCGGGCAAGCACCACGTCACCGTTCATGGCCGGATCGACTTGTGTCGTGCCGCAACGGAGATCGGTGAAATAGATCGCGCCGTGAAGCGTGGCGGCCTTCGCGGAATCGAGCCGCCAGGAATGCGCTACGCCGTCCGCGATGCGGTGTGCGGCTTCGGTTGGATCAAGGCTGCGGCAAGTGCCGGGATAAATCATTTCACCGTGACCGTGGGGGGCGGAAAGGGCAGCATGGATGTCTTTTCGGGTGCAGAAACAGGGATAGGCTAGGCCGAGTTCGCGGAGTGTCCCCAAGGCCTCGTCGTAAGCCTCACGGCGGTCGCTTTGGCGGAGCGGATCACCGTCCCATGTGAGGCCCAGCCATTCGAGGTCCTCTTCGATACGAAGATAAGATTCGGGTTTCACGCGGGGTGTATCGATGTCCTCATGGCGCAGCAGGAAACGTCCGCCGGGGACCGATTTCGCGAGGTCGCGGGCCACTTTCGCGGCGAGGATATGCCCGAGATGGAGATCACCGGTGGGGCTGGGGGCGAATCTTGTCACGATGCTCATCGGATTAGAATTCAACGTTTTGGGGCAATTCTCTAACAGAAGAGAAATTTAACCACAGATGGACGCAGATTCACGCAGATGGGAGAGTAGAGATCTTGGGAAAAGCTGTCGCTAATTCTTCCCAATTTACGTCCATCTGCGTTCATCTTGGTTTATATCTCTCGATGGAGCCGGTTGGCTGCGCTTGTGTGCTCGGGTTGTTGGGCAGCAGAATGCAGCCCCTCCTTGGTGCCGCTCAGAAAAACACGGTGAAGTAGATCACCAGCAGGACGCCGAGGCCGAAGCTGAAGGCGTAGGCCTGGAGGTTGCCGGACTGGGCTTTGGTGAAGAGCCTGCCCGCGCTGTCGGCGAGGCGGGTGAAGCCGCCGACGAGGAGGCCGTTGATGACCAGATCGTCGAGGAAATGCACGATGGCCGCGAAGCCGTCCTGGAGATATTTCACGAGGCCTTTCTCGTAGATCGTGTCGAGGTAGAAGCGGTTGCGGAACAGCGGGATGGAGAGCGGGTCTTTCGTCTTGCCGTTGTAGAGGACGAAACCGGCGGCGAGACCGAGAACCAGCGAGGCGATGGAGGCGATCAGGATAAAGGTGTGCCCTTCGGCGTGTCCGTGTTCGTGGACAGGGCGGATGGCGTTGAGCGCTCCGGAAAGGAAGGGGAAGCCGGAGAGGATCGCCATCCCCGCGAGGGCGACGAGCGGGATCAGCATCAGCGGGCCGACCTCGTGGGCGTGGTCCGCGTTTTCGGAGCGGGTCTTGCCGAGGACCGTGATCACGAAGGCGCGGGTCATGTAGAAGGTGGTCAGGAAAGCGACGAGGACGGCGATGGCGAAGAGCGCCTTGTTGCCGTTGTAGGCGGCGGCGAGGATTTCCTCCTTGGACCAGAAACCGGAGGTGACGTAAGGCACGGCGATGAGGGCGGCGGTGCCGATGGTGAAGGTGATGCCGGTGATGGGCATTTTTTTCAGCAGACCGCCCATTTTCCAGATGTCTTGCTCGTGGTGGCAGGCGTAGATGATCGCGCCGGAGCCGAGGAAAAGCAGCGCCTTGAACCAGGCGTGGGTGAAGAGGTGGAACATGCCCGCCTCACCTACGAGCAGGCCGACGGCCATCACCATGTATCCGAGCTGCGAGAGGGTGGAGTAGGCGAGGATTTTCTTGATGTCATCCTGCTGGGTGGCCATCAGTGCGGCCATCAGCGAGGTGATGCCTCCGACCCAGGCGATGGTGGTTCCGGAGAAGCCTTCGAACGCCTCGGCTCCGATGGAGAACTGCACGCGGAAAAGCATGTAAACGCCGGCCGCGACCATGGTGGCGGCATGGATCAGGGCGGAAACGGGGGTGGGGCCTTCCATCGCGTCCGGCAGCCAGACGTGGAGCGGGAGCTGTGCGGATTTCCCGACCGCGCCGCAGAACACGCAGAGCAGTGCCGCGCCGAGGACTCCGGCGGAAACCGTCGCGGGAATCTCCATTTCCGAGAAGGTCAGCGTGCCGGTGATGCCCCACATCATCAGGATGCCAATCATGAAGCCGAAATCGCCGATGCGGTTCGTGAGGAAGGCTTTTTTCGCGGCGTCGGCGGCGGAGTCTTTCTCATACCAGTGCCCGATGAGCAGGTAGGAGCTAAGGCCGACCAGCTCCCAGAAGATGAAGGTCATGATGAAATTCGAGGCCAGCACGATGCCGGTCATCGAGAACATGAACAGGGCGAGGCCAGTGAAATAGCGGGCCTTCGCGGAATCGTCCTTCATGTAGGCCAGTGAGAACACATGGACCAGCAGGCCGACGCCGGTGACCACGATCATCATGCCGGTAGAGAGCTTGTCCAAGGTGATGCCGATATCGATCTGGAAATCCCCAACCGTGGCCCAGGCGAAGGAAAGGCTGTCTTGCTTTCCGAGCAACAGAAGCGCGATGATAAAGGTCGCGGTGGCGGAGGCGGTGGAGACCCAATGAGCGATCCCGAGCTTGCGCAGGAAGAGCTGGTTCGAGACGGCGGCCAGGAGAGGAAGGATAAGGAGGAGCCAGGGCATGGTCGTGTGGCGGGGAAGATGGGGGTAGATGCCCCCCGTTTCCAAGCAGGAAATGCGCCGTGCTTTGGGTAGGTGATTCGATTTTTGGCAAAACAGGCTTCGTAGGATCGCTATCAGGCGGTCGTCGCCCCAGGCGCGGGATTCGGAGTATTTTCTAGGAGCGGTGAAGGATAGACTGGAGGGTTTCAGTGATCCGGAGTGGTTGTGGCTGGCGATTGAGGAGAAGGAACCGGGTTCCTACCGGCGAGGGCTTCCTTCATGGTAACGCGTCCCGCCGAGTGATCTTGGAGGCGGTGATTTTACGCGCCCATCATAGCAATCAAGGCGGCCGCGCCATCCGTCATCCGCGTTCACTTCATGCACCCGCGCTTTTTTAGCCATGCGTCGAGCGAGCCTTCCCAGGACGGATTCATTATGAAGACATCGGGGCCGTGGCCGCCTTCCTCGAAGATCAGGCAGGTGGCAGGCACCTTGTTGGCAACAAGGGCCTCGTAGAAACGCAGGCTGTTTTCCACGGGCACGACGCTGTCGTCGCTGCTGTGAAGTAGGAAACAGGGTGGCGTCTCCGGCGTCACCCTTAGTTCATTGGAGTAGCGCTCGATCAGAGCCTCCTTGCCCATTAGGTTTTGGCGCGATCCCTTGTGCACGATTTCCTTTTTCATGCTGATCACCGGATAGAACAGGACGGAGAAATCCGGGCGCGAACCCATGCGCTCGACCGGATCTTCACTGGCAGGATTTCCCGCATCAAACACCGTTGACACCGTGCTGGCCAGATGGCCGCCTGCCGAAAATCCCCAGACGCCGACACGTTTCGGATCGATGCCCCACTCCGCGGCATTGGCTCGGGTCGTGCGGATTGCACGGCGCGCGTCGTTCGCTGGGATCAGGTGGTTCTGGTTCGGCAGGCGGTATGTGAGCATCACTGCGGTGATGCCGCGCTCATTCAGTTCCCTGACGATTGGCATGCCCTCGACTTCCACGCAAACCACCCGGTAGGAGCCGCCCGGCATTACCACCACTGCCGCGCCCGTGGCCTTTTCCGCCGGTGCCTTGTAAACCGTTATGGTGGGGATGCTGATGTTGCCAATGCAGCCTTCCACGGTCTCCGGCCCTTCCAAGCCATTGCTGTCTGGGGCTCCATTCGGCCAAAGAAGCTGCGGCTCGGGCGTGGGTTCGGCACCCAAGGCCGCGGCGGCACCCAATATCAGTGCTGCCATCCAAGCGCCTGTTCTCATCGACCATCGGTTAAGAAGTGGATTTTCCATAGGCGCGGAGGATAGTCACGCTACCGGCCGGGAAAAGCCCAAAGAACACATCAATCAGGGTCTTTCACTTCCCCTTTCACCGCCCGCCGAATCCATTCCCGCCGTTGATGGAAAATACGTTCGCAAATACACTGAGATATAGGTCTTGCAGGTGCAGATCAGACCGAGGTCTTGAATTCGTGTTTGGGCACCAGGATTTCCTCTTTCTGTTTTTTCGGCAGGCAGAGCAGGGCTTCGCTGATCAGGAAAAAGAGCACGGCGAGGAGGAAGGCGCGCCACATGTCGGTGGAGAGCGAGGGATCGGCGGATTGGCCGACCTGGTCGAGTAGGCGGTAGTCCGTCCCTGCGAGCATGGCGTCAAGGTTGTCCTTGGTGGCGATCTGGAGGTCGTCCTCCGCGAGCGGGCGGTTTACGGCGACGAGGCGCTCGCCGAGGCGGAAAACACCGGCGTCGTGGGGGGTGTTTTCCTGCGAGAAATCGTCCACGCGGGCACGGGTTTCCCCGGGGGCGAGGGTAGCGGGCTCGGTGTTGATCTCGGCGAGGTAGGAGGAATCGAAGCGATCCGCGCCGAGGGCGAGGATGCGCTGGGTGGCGGGGAGGAGCACGTCGGCGTCGCCGAGGTTCGACCAGGTGTAATCGGGGAGGGAGCCTAGGAACCAGAGGGTGCCGCGATCTACGATTTTTCTAGTAATAAACGGTTCGCCGTCCTCCCAGCGGGCGAGCGGGGCGGAGTCGCCGGCGGGGATGGCGCGCTTGATGGCGCGGAGGCGCTCGGCGGGAAGAGGCGTGCCGTCGATGCCGTCGCGCAGCGGGCCGTCGGTCTTGTTCCAATCCTGCAGGATGAAGAATTTCCCCCTCTGGGCCTCGGCAACGGGTTCCCATTTCATGCCGAGGAAGGTCTCGCTGGAAGGCTCGGCGGCGGGCAGGCAGACGATCTGGCCACCGGCTTTGAGGAAGGCTTCGAGGAGGTTCGCGTTGGTGGCGGAGGGCAGGGGAGCCGCCCAGAGGATCATGGAATAATCGGCGGTGGAGGTTTGCGCGAACGCGGCGGGATCGATGCGCTCGGCGGTTTGTTTTTCAAAGCCCGGAGGTGCGGCGGCGAGGGCGAGGTAATCGGCGGATTCACCCTTGGGCGCGACGATAAGGGATTTCACAGGGCGGGCAGGGCCGTAGGCGAAGAAGACGGCGTTGTCGCGTGGGTTGCCGTCGGCGGGGATGGAGAGCCAGCCGTGGCCGGATTCCGCCTCGTCCTTGATGGCGATGCGTTTCTGGAAACGGAGGGACTGGCCGGGAAGGGTTAGGGACTCACCGGAGGCTGTGCCGTTTACTCTGACGGTGAGCGGAAGGTTCAGCGTGCCGCGGTCGTCCTCGGAGCGGATGAGTTCGAGATCGAGCAAGAGACCGTCCGACGAGCGGCGGCTGCTGAGGAGGCGGAGGGAAACGTTCGGCGCGGAGTCGCCGGTGAGCGAGAGGACGCGGAGGGCGGGCTTCTGTGGCAGTGCTGCGAGGTTGGCGCGGGCGGCATCCCAGCGTTCGCTGTCGTCGGGGCGCCAGTTCGAATTCTGGAGGTCGGAGGCGAGCCAGATTTCGGAGCGGCCCGAGCCGGTGGAGAGGGTTTCGGTGGCGGCGGAAACCAGCGCCGGTATGTCGGCGGCGGAATCGGTGGCGGCGGTGGCGGATATTTCCGCGAGGACATCGGGGGAGGGGACTTCCTGGGCTTTTCCGGTGGCGCTGTCGATCAGGACGAGGCGCGGGTTGCCGATGTCGGCCATCGCGTCGCGGACTTTCTGGAGGACGAGTTCGCGCTTCGCCGCCTGGCCGTCGCCGGAGCGGAGCTCCATGGAGGCGCTGCGGTCGAGGATGAGAACTACGGTATCTATCGTACCTGCGCCCCAGCCTAGGAGTCCGGAAACGACAGGCCGGGCGGCGGCGAAGGCGAGGGCGGCGATGCCGAGCGCGCGGCAGGTGAGGATGAGGATGTGGCGGAGTTTCTTTTTCCCCCGGGACTCGCGGGTGGCCTTGAGGAGGAACTGCATCGCCGCCCACTGCACTGTCTTGTGGCGGCGCTTGTTGAGAAGATGGATGATTACAGGTACGCTCGCCGCGGCGAGGAACCAGAGGAGGAACGGAGAGAGGAATGTCATTCGCGGGAAACTTTAAACGTTAAACTTCAAACTCCAAGGGAAGAGATTTTCAGATGAAGGTCTCTTCTCCGACATGTCTAGGGAAGTCCATGGACTCGTGGAGGATGCGGGCGATCAGGAGGAAATCGGCTTCACGGCGATAGAAGATTACGTGATGCGCCACCTTGAAAACGCGGCACCGTTTCGCCAGCTTTTCAGCGGGGTTGCTTCCGGGGCGCAGGGGATTTTCCGCAAGCTGGACGAAGGCTGACTCGAGTTGAGCGGAATAAATATGAACCTGTTCCTCGCCCCATTTCCGCAAGGTGTATTCGAAAATTGCCAGAAGATCGTCCTTCGCAGGCGAGGTCAGTAGGTAGCGGTTCACGCTTCCGTCTTTTTATTGTGCTTTCGGATTGCTTCGGCGGCGATTTCCGCAACCGATTGGCTCGAGATATCGCCACGATCAAAGGCGTCAAAACCTTTCCTAACCTCTGATCTTAGTAGATCGAATTTCGACCTCGTGAGATTGTCGTAGTCTTCCCTGGAGGTAAGAATGAACTCGGGGCGCCCGTGTTTCGTAATGGTTACGGGTGCGGTGCGGGCGCTGTCCAGAACCTGGCCGAAGTTCTGTTTCGTCTCGTTGGCGGTAAATGTTTTCATCAATTTCGTCCAAACTAGATGAAACGGATGAAAGGGCAAGGTCGGAGTTTTCACTTACTCGGAGCAAGGAGGACGGAAACCTCGGCATGGAGCGCACGTGCTGCAGCTTTGCGGTCAGCGGGGAGGGGAGGTGCCATTCCGATGATGAGATGGGCGGTGAGGTTTTGGATTTTTGCGAGTCGGAAAAGGTGGGTGGCGAAGGTGTGGTCGCCCCAGTAGCAGACGTCGTTTTTCAGGTCGCCGGAGGTGGCTTGGTAGGAAATGGCGGCGGGGGTGATGGGCTTGCGGGTGTCGAGGGCGGTTTGTAGGAGGGTGGGTTTAAAAGGGAGGACGCGGGAGCCGTCGGAGCTGGTGCCTTCCGGAAAGAAAACGACGGGGAGATCGGATTCCATTACGTGGAGCATTTGCTGTGAGGTTTCCGCGGCGCTGGTGCGGCGGCTGCGGTCGGCGAGAATGCAACCGGCGGATTTGATAATGCGCCCCATGATCGGCCAATTTCTCGTGTCCGATTTAGCCACGAAAACAAGGGGCTGCTGGGCGCCGATGATGATCGTATCCAGATAGCCGAGGTGATTGCAGACCACCAGGCCAACGGAGGGAAACGTGCCGGTGACGGTTACCTTCGTCTCAAGTGCGCGGAGCATGCGGCGGGCTTGGCGCTTCTGCCACTCGGCTTTTCCGGTGAGGGAGGATAACGGCCGATCCACGATGAGGCCGTAGAGGATCGACCAAGCGAGTTTGGTGAGTCTGCGGAGTGCGGTGAGGGAGGCGATCAATCGGTTTTGAAAAAGTGTCGTTTGCCGGCGCGGGTCATGTTTTCCAGATCGAGGATGGTAAGGAAGTCGATTGTTTTGAAATCCTTATCCAGAGCGGGCGGGCCGGCGATCCTCGCGCCGACGGCGAGGTAGGCGGCGAAGAGTTTTGGGGTTTTGACGGTTTCCGCCGACGCTGGGGGGCGCTGCATGAAGTATGGTCCGATGGGGTGAGTCCGCAAGTGGGAGGGCGCGAGGAATTTCTCTGCCAACTGTGCGTAGAGACCCCAGCCTTCCCGAGGACTTTGAGAAGTGAGTGAGCTGCAACCGAGGAGATAGCGCGAGCCGCTGGTCTGCGCGTAGCGAGCGATGCCGGTCCAGAGTAGATCGAGGACGGCGCGGTTGCGGTGGTCGGCGCGGATGCAGGCGCGGCCGAGTTCGAGGATTTCATGGCGCAGGGATTCGTAGGGGGAGAAATCGAATTCCGTGGCGCTGTAGTAGCCGAGGCCAGCGGCGGCCATCGCCCCGGTTTGGAGGCGGTAGGTGCCAACGACTTGACCGGTTTCCTGTTCCTCGATGATGAGGTGGTCGCACTGGGCATCGAAGGGATCGGCGTCGAGGCCGCTTTCATCCGAGGAGGTGAGGCCTTCCCCGAGTTCGACATTGAAAACCGCATAGCGCAGGCGCTGGGCGGACCGGATTCGAGAGGCTTCGCGTGTGGTTCTGATACGGTAGCGCGGCGAAACAGCAGTTGCGGGCATTTGCCAATCATGCGGAAAAAAAGCACGCACCCGTAGAAATCATTTATGAACTTTTCGACACATGTGCGCCGTGATCTGCGTTGTGGTTTCCGATCTCGATGGCCCGCCGCCATTGCGAGATAAGTGTGAGGAAGGCGGTATGGAGATGGGTGTGCGGATGATAGATGTGGGTGGCCTCGGAGGTGGGGCTGTTGAGTTCGCAACCGATGCTCTTGATGCTATTATCTATGATATGGGCGAGAGCCTCTTCAATGGAGCATTTCTTCAAAGTCGCTAATCTCTTCGCATGAAGGTTGAGCTTACGGTGAATGGAGAGCGGCGGCCTATTGGTAGACTCGCCAAAATCACCCTCATTTCTTAAATCCTGATGCAACTCAATCATATTTTTGCTGGTGGATTCAAGCGGCTAGCGCAATCGGTGGTGGAACAATTCGTTAAGCTGTAGCAGATGCCTATGAGCAGTTGTATTTTCTTTGTTGGATGCATTTTAGTTGGGGTTGGAGTTGGTTCCGGGCAGCAAACTTTCGCCGAGAATCAGTTCCATTCCAACATGAGGGGTGGGACATTTATAGGGTCATCCCAAAAAAAAGTGATTAATTGCTAGGAAAATGCTTTTGGGGTGAAGCCGTTGAAAGAGTCAGTGGCCGGACCGGAGGCGGGGAAAAAAGGCGAACGCCAGCCGGCCTACGTTGAAGGATAAAAGATCACGAACTTCTTCGGTTTCTAACAAACGGATCCGCGCTCAATGCTTCGCCTTCGGCAGGCGGGCGGTGAGGAATTCGCGGAGCAGCGGCTCGAGGGGGGTGTCGGTGGTGACGAGCTGGTAGTCGGCGTTGGCGTCGTGAGCTTTGTCGCGGACGTTTTTCAGGAAATCCTTGAGGGCGGAGTGGTATTCCTCGGCGATGAGGTTCGGCTCGGCGACGATGGCGGTGCCGTCCTCAAGATCGACGAAGCGGTGGGGTCGGTCGAACGTGAAGCCGATTTCCTGCGGATCCATGAGGTGGAAGAGCGAGATGTCATGCTTGCGATAGCGGAGGTGCTGGAGGGCTTCGGAGAGCTGTTCGGTATCCGTGAAAAAATCGGAGAGGATGACGACGAAGGCGCGCTGGCCGATCTTTTCCGCGATGGTGTGGAGCGCGGGGATCAGGCCGGTTTCGCCGGCGGGTTCGACTTTCTCGATGGTGGAGAAAAAGCGTTCTAGGTGCGCGGCGCGGCGGGAGGGCGGGACTTCGAGATGGAGCTTGTCGGTGCAGATCGAGAGGCCGGCAGCGTCGCCTTGGTTAACCAGCAGATACGCGAGCGATGCGGCGATGCGGCGGGCGTATTCGATCTTCGTTTCCTGGCCGGGGCTGTGGAAATTCATCGAGCCGGAAGCGTCGATCACAAAGTAGGCGCGGAGGTTCGTGTCGGCCTCAAATTCCTTGATGTAAAATCGGTCGGAGCGGGCGAAGGCCTTCCAATCGAGGCGGCGGGTGTCATCGCCAGGGACGTATTTCCGATACTCCGCGAACTCGACGGAGGAACCGCGGTGGGGCGAGCGGTGCTTGCCCGCGACGTTGCCCATCATCGGCACGCGCGACTCGATGGGCAGCGAGCCGAGGCGGGAGAGGAGGGTGCTATCGATGAAGGTGTGCATGTTTTAGAATCTAGAGGCCAGAAACCAGAAACCAGAAACCAGAGACCAGAATTTAGAGGCCAGAGGCCAGATAAGATTTTTGGGCGGAGCGTTATGGTTTTTGGGTTAGTTTTCCGATTAAGGCTCCTAGCATTTTGGAGATTTCGCGGGTTTCTTCGATCATATCGGCGGTTCCGGCGAAGGGTTCGGTTGCGAGTTCGCGGCTGACAGCTTGGTGGATCATGAGTTGTGTACGAAGTTCGCCGCATGAACCTTTGCTGTAACTGAGGAAGCGTGAGAAATCGGCATCAGATGATCGCTCGGCTCCTTCGGCGATGTTTGAGGGTATCGAAATCGCGGAGCGGGTAATCTGATCTTTCAGG
>CAMBTF010000004.1 GCA_945870545.1 Akkermansia muciniphila | reverse complement strand
ACGCCCTGGAAGCTCGGGTTGTTGCGATCGGCGCTGATGATGGCAACATTGATGCCGATGATTTCACCGGTGAGGTTGACAAGCGGACCGCCAGAATTGCCGGGGTTTATGGCGGCGTCTGTTTGGAAAAGATCACGCTGGTTATCGGAGAGCGAGCGTTCCTTGGCAGAGATGATGCCTTGCGTAACGGTTTCCCCGAGGCCGAAGGGATTTCCGACCGCAAACACCAGCTGGCCGACCTCGACCTGCGACGAATCGCCGAGCTTGAGAGGTGTGAAGACTTCGTTCGAGTCGATCTTAATGACGGCGATGTCAAGCAACGGATCCTCGCCGACCATGATCGCGCTGTAGCTTTTCCCGCCGTGCAGGGTGATGCGGATTTTCTTTTGCCCGGCGATCACATGGTGATTCGTGATGATATGGCCTTCCTTGCTGACGATGACTCCGGAGCCTTGTCCTTGTGTGGGATAGCTGCGGAAACTAGAACGCCCGGACATATCCATGAGCCGTTCGGTGCGAATACCTGCGGTATCGATACTGACGACGGAAGGTATTACGGCCTTGGTGAGACGGGCGTATTCTTCGTTGAGGCGAGAAATCATCTCCACATCACTTAAGTTCAAAGCCGATTTGTTGGAGGGTGTAAACCCGTCTGGATGGCTAGTGACGGTTTTTACCAAAAACGAAGGAATGAATTGGCTGAAGTTACCGCCGTCGCGCCAAGTGCGAATCACCGTAACCAAAAGGAAAAAAAAGGTGAAAACGATCAGCAGGGTGAGGAATCGTTTGAAGGCGGGAGGCATGGATGGGTGAACTGTTTGAAAGTTGGCAACTTTTGGACCGTTTCCAAGCCTCAAAAGGGCAACCGCCCCGCTTCTGATGACGGATATTCTATTTTTGACCTTATAAGATCATAGTCATAATCGTGTGAACAAGTCGCCTAAATGAGCGTTCCACAGTTTGAGGGCGGGCGTTCCATGCGAAGGATAACTTTGCGATAGCCACGGGTGGTGGGGTCGCAACTGACGGTGGTATGGGTATCCGAAATGGTTGCTATCCACAGATCACAAGTTTTTGGGGCTTTATTCACAGCTTGTTACCGCAGAGCATGGCGGTGTTGAAACGCATCATCATAACAGGTGGGACGGGTGGTTTAGGAAAGGCCATTGCGTTTGAATTTAAGGGCAACGGCTGGGATGTGGTGGCGCTTGGCCGGAGTGATCTTGATTTGGCAGACATTGAATCCGTGACACGATTTTTCGCAAACACTCCTTGCGATCTCTTGGTTTGTTGCGCTGGGATGATTCGTGATACTCCTCTTGCGAGAATGCAAAACGAGGATTGGGATGATGTCGTTGCGGTGAATTACAAGGCGGCGGCGCGCTGCGTGGCGGCAGCCGTTCCGGGAATGCTTTCGAACGGACGTGGCCACGTGATCTTCATTTCAAGCTACGCAGCGCAGCATCCTGCCATCGGCCAAGCGGCTTATGCGACGGCGAAGGCGGCCTTGCATGGACTGACGCGGGAGTTGGCGGAAAAGTATGGTTCGGCAGGATTGCGGTTCAACGTAATTCTGCCTGGTTTTTTGGAGACACCGATGACCGAGGCGGTGTCAGAACGGCGAAAAGAAGTGATTCGTGTGAAACATTGCCTGGGAGATTTCAATACGGTGTCAGCAGTCGCAGCGTTTGTCCGGTTTTTAGAGGAACAGTTACCATTTACATCAGGGCAGGTGTTTTCATTGGATAGCCGTTTATGAGATTCGTATTGCGCCAGTGGGAAAAATCGGGAGAAAAGCGGTTAGGAAAGTCGCCTGAGGCCCAAGTTGCATTGAACGGCATTCCGGTGTGCAAACGAAAAAGCCCTCCGGAACCGTAGTTGCCGGAGGGCTGGAAAAACTGGTACACTCGAAGGGATTCGAACCCCTGACCTCCTGATTCGTAGTCAGGCGCTCTATCCAGCTGAGCTACGAGTGCGTTGCCGCGTTAGCTGCGGGCACGAATATGACCACAAAAGCGCCCACCCTGTCAAGGACATCGCCGAATTTTTACAAAATCCGCTTTAAGCTAAACGGAATGGCACCGACTAAGCCCCTAAAAAGAAGGCGAAGGAAACCAATCCGCAAGAATGGATGGCTAGGGCTTGATTTTCTGGACGGCTCGCTGTTTGCGGGAATGATCGTGCACGATGCGCTTGACGAAGGTTTCAGGGATTTTGACGGCAGGGTTTCCGCTCTGGTTACTACTAGGCTGTGCGTGGGCATGGTGGCAGCCGGAGCTGTGGGTAGTGTTCACCCCATGGATTTCCATCGCACTCGGGGTGGTAATGCTGGGAATGGGGCTGACCTTGCGTTTCTCGGATTTCGCCGCTGTGCTGCGTGATCCGAAACGTATCGCGCTGGGGGTGTTTGCGCAGTTCGCGATCATGCCGCTAGCTGGATGGGGCTTGGCGAAGGCGTTCCAGCTCGAGACCGGCCTCGCGCTCGGCTTGATCCTGGTTGCCTGCTGTCCGGGAGGGACGGTGTCGAACGTCATCTGCCATCTCGCGCGCGCGAACGTGCCGCTCAGTGTTCTGCTGACAATGACATCTACTATGACTGCCGTATTTGCGACGCCATGGCTCACCCGTTGGCTGGCCGGCGCCTGGATGCCGGTGAATGCCTGGGCCCTTTTCCAGTCGATGCTCATCGTGGTGCTGCTGCCGCTGGTCTTAGGGATCGCGGTGAACACGCTGCTGGGAAAAATGAGGGATCCGCGGAAAGCGCGGGCATGGATCGATTCCCTAGGGCCGCTGGTTAGCGCGCTGGTGGTGGTGGGTATCGTCGGCTGCATCGTCGCCCGGGAAAGAGACAAGATCGCCGCCGCCGCCGGACCGCTTTTCCTGTCGGTTTTCCTGCTCCACTTTCTGGGTTTTCTGCTCGGCTACCTGTTCGCTAAGCTCGCCGGCTGCGGCGAGAGCCTACGCCGCACGATCTCCATCGAGGTCGGCATGCAGAACAGCGGACTCGGTGCCGCGCTGGCCACGAAGCATTTCCCGCAGATCGCGATGGCTCCCGTTCCCGCCGCGATTTCTGCTGTTTTTCACAGCATCATCGGAAGCTGCCTCGCGGCGTGGTGGCGGAGGAAAGGCTCCGATTCCTGATCGAGGCTTGCGGTGGCTGGAGAGCTCAGGCTTGGAGCCCCTCGATGACCTCATCCCACCAGGGTTTGCCGGTGAAATCCGAAGTGGCTTGCATGATATCCTGCAGCTCCTCCATTTCGTGCGGGCGCTGGTTTTTGAAGAGAGCCTGTGCACCGCTTGCGCAGGTAGCCAGCATGAGAAAAGGCAGACCGCCGATGGCCCACAACGGGGCATGGCGCTGGATGTAATCCTGCGCGGCGTAGGGCCCGCCTACAGACATCGTGTCGTGTGTGTCCGTCTCCATGATACCGGGCAGTCCCATGAGCATCGGCAGGTAGGGGTTGGCTTTGACTGCGGCCTTGACCGCCTTTTCCACAGGCGGAAAATGCGCGCCAAAGACTTTGCGGAAAGCCTGGAAGCTCTTGGGGTGGGCGGATGCGAGTCGTTTCGTCCAATTCTCATCGAGGCGTGACATGGCGTTGATGATTTCCATCAGTGCGAAGCCGTAAACCATGTCGGTGTCGAGATCGCGGGACGGCTTGTAGCGTTTCAGCAAAGCCTTCGCCTCGGTCATTTTGTCGAGGATGATCAGGATGTGGAGGAGTTCCCCGCGCACACCTTGGTTGTCGTTTGGGTTCAGCCGCAGCATTTCCCGATAGGTGTCCGCCGCGGCCTCGACGTCGCCGATTTCATGCTGCGCAGTCGCGAGCTCATGGAGGAGACGCATGAAATCGCGCGCCTCCACATGCCCCCAGAGCCCGTGATCCTTGCCTACGGAAGCGATGAGCCCGGCGTGGAATTTGCGCCCGCGTGCGATGCCTTGGTTGAGCAGGTCGATGGCTTCCTCAGCGGTCTTCGCGAATTCGAAGAGGATGAGCCACGCGCCCATGCAATCCTCACTGATGGCCAGGGCTTTTTTCGCGGCCTTTTTCATGGCGGCATCGGATGCGTCCTCCGGCAGATCCCAGATGATGTCGTTGGCACGGTCGAGGTCGGTCTGCGGCGCGCCGCCGAGTCCGGCGATGATGTCTTCCATTTTCCGTCCTTGTAGCCCTGAGAGGAAGGCGTTCGTCTCCTCTGTGGACATGTCGGAGGAGGAGAGCTTTTCCTGGATCAGGCGCAGCATCTGTTCTTTTTCGCGGACGAAGTCCTTGGGAGGTGCGGCGTGCGATGCCGGGAACGGGGTGATCTTGCCGGATATAGACTTCTTGCTTTTCGCCATGCGTGCCATCGCAACGGATGGGCGGCGCCGCGTCAAACGCAGAGTAGGGGGCGGGATCGTTTTCAGAGAAGCGGATTGCTGAAACGCCCGCCCGCGAACCTGCCGAAATCGAGATCCGCCGTATGGACTTCGGCATCGAGCCTTAGCGCAACGGCGGCGATCTGGGCGTCGGTGGTCAGGTTTCCCGCTGTTCCTGCGGATTCTAGCAGCCCAAGCGCGGTTTCCACATCATCCGGCAGGATCATCGGCTGCGCTCCATGAGTTTGCGGGTGGTTTCCAAATTTCTTTTAAGCGGAGCGCGGGCCTCAGCGCAGGGTAAAATAGAGGCAATTAACTGACCTTATTTTATCAACATAGCTTTAGTGCCAATGTGTTGATCTTATTTTGATTGACTCCACTTAAGAGCAGTCTATTAATCTTAACGTGATTGAAATCAGTCCAGAACAGCGAGGACAGTCCCTGCGGGAAGAAAATCCATGGTGGGAAGGGCTTCTTGGCATTTCTCCTTTCTTTAAATCCGCAAGTCCACGCGGTTTTTTGGGCAATTTCATGAAACTCGTGGAGGCAGAATCCCCCCGCCGCGAGGTCGTCCTACTGGGGCCTAGGCGGGTCGGGAAAACCTTCCTCATCCACCACACGATTCAGGCACTTTTAGAACGTGGGATTTTGAGTGACCGGATTCTCTACGCGCAGATCGATAATCCGATCTACGTGGGATCGAGTTTGGTTGAGATTCTAGACTCCTTCAAACAGGTAACAGGGACGGATTGGAGAACGAAAGCCTGTTACATATTTTTTGATGAAATCCAGTATCTCAAGAATTGGGAGGTGCATCTCAAGTCGCTCCACGATGCTGGTACGAAGACCCGCTTTGTTGTTTCTGGCTCTGCGAATGCGGCTCTAGGCATGGGAAGCCGCGAGTCGGGGGCGGGGAGGTTCACGGACTTTCTTCTGCCTCCTTTGACCTTTGCGGAATTTCTGAATCTCCGGGATCTGGGAAGCCTCGTCGGGCAGGATGAAAACGGATGGTTTGCCACAGATATCGAAGAACTGAACCGCGAGTTTCTCCAATACTTGAACTTCGGAGGATATCCTGAAGTTGCCCTTTCAACGACGCTCCAACAAAACGCCGTGCGCTTCATGCGGTCCGACATCATCGACAAAGTCCTCCTCCGGGATCTACCAAGTCTGTACGGAATCAGCGACGTGCGGGAGCTGAACCGCCTGTTCACCATGCTAGCTTTGAACACGGGAAACGAGATTTCGCTCGATGCCCTCGCCTCGAAATCCGCCGTTTCGAAAAACACCCTCAAGCGTTACATGGAATACCTCGAAGCGGCTTTTCTGATCCGCCCCGTAATGCGTGTGGATCAGAAAGCGGGCAGATTCCAGCGAGACCGGGCTTACAAAGTCATGCTGACGAACCCTTCCCTCCGCACCGGGCTTTTCAACTTCGTCGGCGAGCAAAACCCTGCTCTTGGAAGTCTTGTGGAGACCGCCGTCTTCGCCCAACGCTTTCATCGCATCGACGAGTATCTTCACTACGCCCGCTGGAAATTGGGAAGCAAAGACCAGGAGCTGGATATGGTTGTTCTTGATCCGGGGCTGCGGGTCACTGAGGCAGTCGAAGTGAAATACACCGACCGTGTCACGAAACAGAGGAGGGAATGGGAACCATGGATCAACTTCTGCAAGGAAAACGGCCTGAGCGAACTAACAGTTACGACGCGCACCGTAGATGAGAAAACCCAAGCCGGAGGTATCGCTATCCATTTCGAGCCGACGGCGGTGCACGCGTATCGGTTAGGAAGCACTCCTTCTCACGCATGATACTCCTGGATGCTCTTCACCGTTAGCTCCCGCTCCTTAAGTGAGCGCATGGCTTTCACGGTGGCTTCGGCGGCGGCCATGTTGGTGGCGTAGGAGATTTTCTGGGCGATGGCGGTGGAGCGGATCAGGATCTCATCGGCGCGGGACTCGTGGGTGGCGGGGGTGTTGATGAGGAAGTGGATTTCGTTGTTCTTCATCATGTCGATGATATTGGGGCGCGCCTGCTCGAGCACCTTGTAAACACGGCTGGCGGGGATGCCGGCCTCGGCGAGCTTGGCGAGGGTGCCGCCGGTGGAAACGATCCTAAAGCCAATCTCATGGAGAGCGCGGGCGACGGAGACGGCACGTTCCTTATCGCGGTCGGAGACGGAGAGGAAAACGGTGCCTTCCGTGGGCAGCGGGTTGAAGGCGGCCATCTGTGATTTCGCGTAGGCCATGCCCCAGTCCATATCGATGCCCATTACCTCACCGGTGGATTTCATCTCGGGGCCGAGGACGATATCGATGCCGGGGAAGCGGTTCCATGGGAAGACGGCTTCTTTTACGGAGAAATGGGTGGGGATGATGGTTTCGGTGTAGCCCATGTCCGCGAGTTTCTCGCCTACCATAATTTTCGCCGCGAGCTTGGCGAGAGAAACGCCGGTGGCCTTGCAGACGAAAGGCACGGTACGCGAGGCGCGGGGATTCACCTCGATCACGTAGAGCACCTCGTCCTTCACGGCAAACTGGATGTTCATCAGGCCGCGCACCTCAAGCTCGCGAGCAAGGTCTTTCGCGGCGCGGACGATCTCCGCCTTGATGTTATCCGATAGCGAAAAGGCGGGGATGACGCAGGCGGAGTCCCCGGAGTGGATGCCGGCCTGTTCGATGTGCTGCATGATCGCGCCGACCACGGAGGTTTCGCCGTCGCTGATGCAATCGACATCGATCTCGGTGGCGTTGTCGAGGAAACGGTCAACCAGCACCGGGCGCTCCGGTGAGGCGGTGACGGCCTCGCGCATGTAGCGGGAAAGCTCCCCGTCGGAATAGACGATCATCATCGCGCGGCCGCCAAGGACGAAGGAAGGGCGGACGAGGACGGGGTAGCCGATGCGGTTGGCGATGGTGAGCGCCTCGGCCTCGTTGGTTGCCGTGCCGGCCTCGGCCTGTTTGAGGTTGAGCTTATCTAACAGGGCGGAGAAGAACTTGCGATCCTCGGCTTGTTCGATGGATTTCGGGGAGGTGCCGATGATGGGCACACCGTGGCGTTCGAGGTCGGCGGCGAGGTTGAGGGGGGTCTGCCCGCCGAACTGGACGATGACGCCGTGCGGTTTTTCCTGGTCGCAGATGTTGAGCACATCTTCCAGGGTGAGCGGCTCAAAGAAGAGTTTGTCGGAGGTGTCGTAGTCGGTCGAGACGGTCTCGGGGTTGGAGTTGACCATGATCGTCTCGTAGCCGAGTTCCTTGAGCGCGAAGGCGGCGTGGACGCAGCAGTAATCGAACTCGATGCCCTGCCCGATCCGGTTAGGGCCGCCGCCGAGGATGATGATTTTTTTCCTGTCGGATTCACGTGCCTCGTTCTCGTCGCCGTAGGTGGAGTAGAAATAGGGCGTGTAGGCCTCGAACTCCGCGGCGCAGGTATCGACGAGACGGTAGGTGGGGATGATGCCTTTTTCCTTCCGTTCGGCACGCACGGTATCTTCGTGAGTGCCCTTCGCCTTCGCGATCTGGCGGTCGGAGAAACCGAGTTTCTTCGCCTGTTTCAGATCCAGCGTATCGAGGTTTTTCCCTTCCTCCGCGATCTGCTGCAGGTGGCGCAGGAACCATGGGTCGATGGCGGTGGCCTCATGGACTTCCTCCAGTGTCCAGCCGTTGGTGAAGGCGGTCTGGAGCCAGAAAATGCGTTCCGCGTTGGGGATCTGGAGCTTGCGGGTGATGTCGTCCCGGGTGGGATTGACCGGTTCCTTGCTATCGAAGCCGAAGCCCCAGCGCCCGGTCTCGAGCGAGCGCAGGCATTTCTGCATGGACTCCTTGAAAGTGCGGCCGATGGACATCGCCTCGCCGACGGATTTCATGGAGGTGGTAAGTACGGCGTTTGCAGTAGGAAACTTTTCGAAGGTGAAGCGCGGGATTTTCGTAACTACGTAATCTATGGTAGGTTCGAAGGAGGCGGGTGTGACGCGGGTGATGTCGTTGGGCAGCTCGTCGAGGGTGTAGCCGACGGCGAGTTTTGCGGCGATCTTGGCGATGGGGAAGCCGGTGGCCTTTGAGGCGAGCGCGGAGGAGCGGGAGACGCGCGGGTTCATCTCGATGACGATCATGCGGCCCGTTTTCGGGCAGGTGGCGAACTGGATGTTCGAGCCGCCGGTTTCCACGCCGATCTCGCGGATCACGGCGAAGGAGGCGTCGCGCATGATCTGGTATTCGCGGTCGGTGAGGGTTTGGATGGGGGCGACGGTGATCGAGTCCCCGGTGTGGACGCCCATGGGATCGAGATTTTCGATGGAGCAGATGACCACGCAGTTGTCAGCGCGGTCGCGCATGACCTCCATCTCGAATTCCTTCCAGCCGAGCAGGGATTCGTCGATGAGGACTTCTGAAACGGGCGAGAGATCGAGGCCGCGGTGGACGATTTCCTCGAACTCCTCCTTGTTGTAGGCGATGCCGCCGCCCTGCCCGCCGAGGGTGAACGCGGGGCGGACGATGAGCGGGAAAGTGCCGATATCCGCAGCCACCTCGCGGGCCTCTTCCTGCGTGCGGGCGATCCCGGAGCGCGGCATATCGAGGCCGATTTTTTCCATGGCTTCCTTGAAAAGGTGGCGATCCTCGCCTTTGTCGATGGCCTCGGCGTTGGCTCCGATCATTTTCACGCCGTGCTTTTCGAGGATGCCGGATTTGAAAAGCGACATCGAGGTGTTCAGCGCCGTCTGGCCGCCGAGGGTGGGGAGCAGCGCGTCGGGTTTCTCGCGGATGATGATTTTCTCGACGACTTCCGGCGTGATCGGCTCGATGTAGGTGCGGTGGGCGAACTCCGGATCGGTCATGATCGTGGCGGGGTTCGAGTTCACGAGGATGACCTCGTAACCTTCCTCTTTGAGGGCTTTGCAGGCCTGGACGCCGGAGTAGTCGAATTCGCAGCCTTGGCCGATGACGATGGGGCCGGAGCCGATTACGAGAATTTTGCGGATCGAGGTATCTTTGGGCATGTGTGCGCGCGAGGTGGTGAAACTTTCAGGGGTGTGGCAGGGGAGTGCCGGATTGTAAAGGCAAGGCAGAGCGGATAGCAGAGCGCGGGCACGAATTTTCGTTTCGTGTGCGCGTGCTCAATGATTGCCCGACAGCTTATGGTTGAAAAGGATCGACTTGCGCAGAGCGCTCATGACGTCCACAAGCCACTGCATCTGTTTGCTCGCCTTGCGGCATTCGGGATCCGTAGAGTTGCGGCTGATGTACTTGCCGATTTCCGTGTAGAGCTGGCGCATCTGGGTGTCGATCACGCCTAGCTCCGCACGCAGGGAGGAAATATCCTGGTTGGCATCGCTGATGTGCTGGAACGCTTCTGAAGCTTGCGCACGCCGCTCTGCCTTGCGTTTCAGGATCTCTGTGTCGATCGTGTCGATCTTGATGTCGCCTTCTGTGATTTTTGCGGCGACTTTTTGGCGTTCGGCTTTCAGCTCGTCAAATTGCGTCTTTAGTTCTGCGAGCTTTTGGGTAATGGCTGCGAAATCCTTCTCATCGCTGATCCCCTCTTTTGTGAGAACTTCCTCCTTCGTTTTGGCGCCATCATGGGCACGGCGTATCTCCCCGGCTTTGGCGACGATCAGGTCGCGTTGTTTGGCGAGCTCTTCGAGTGAGTTGAGAATGGTTTGGCGTTCATCTAGCAGTTCCTGATTAGGTTCGTTGGCTATTCCCAAAAGACTCGCTCGCTCCTGATGAGCCTCGGCAAGCTTTTTCTGGTGGCTCTCCAACTCGCCGGCGACGCGCTCGCGCTCCTTGATGAGTTTGCGGAGATTCCAGTATTCGATGGAAAGCGCCTCGATCCCCTCAACATTTTCCCATAAGGCCTTGCCGAGGTGTGATTCCGCCTCCTTGAGAAGGTGCAATTCTTCGGCCGCCTCCGCCATGCGGGTGTTCTTTTGGCGGTAACCGAAGGCCTGCGCGACCAGGCAGACGAGATATTTTGTTGAGGTCATTTCGGGGAATTACTTCTTTAGTAGAATTCTGAGATGATCGATCACGCTCATATCCTCGAGCGTGGTGACGCTTCCCGTGATGTCGCCGGTGGTTACTAGTTCCTTAAGCAAACGCCGTATAATTTTCCCCGAGCGTGTTTTTGGCAAGGCCGGAGTGAAATGGATGTCATCGGGTTTGGCGATGGCGCCGATCACGTGGCCGACGTGGTCGCGGAGTTCTTTCTCTAGTTCCACGGAGATTTCGTAGCCGATTTTTAAAGTTACGAAAGCCGCGACGGCCTGCCCTTTGAGGTCGTGGGGACGGCCGACGACGGCGGCTTCCGCGACGGCGGGGTGGGCGACCAGGGCGCTCTCGATCTCGGCGGTGCCGAGGCGGTGGCCGGAGACATTGAGTACGTCATCGAGGCGTCCGATGATCCAGAAATTGCCTTTCTTGTCGCGCCGGGCACCATCGCCGGCGGTGTAGATGCCGGGATAGTCGGAGAAGTAGGTCTTTTTGAAACGCGCCTTATCGCCGTGGATCGTGCGGGTCATGGAGGGCCACGGCTTGCGGATCACGAGGCGGCCGTCGACGTTGGGCGGGCATTCATTTCCGGCGTCATCAAGGATGGCGGCGTCGATTCCAAAGAACGGGCGGGTGGCGGTTCCGGGGATGCAGGGTGTGGCGCCGGGGAGCGGGGAAATGAGGATCGCGCCGGTTTCCGTTTGCCACCAGGTGTCCACGATGGGGCAGCGGCCGCCGCCGATTTTCTCGTGATACCATGCCCATGCCTCGGGGTTGATCGGCTCGCCGACGGAGCCGAGGAGACGGAGTGAGGAGAGGTCGTGTTTTTCGGGGAAATGGTCGCCGGCCTTGATGAAGGCGCGGATCGCGGTGGGGGCGGTGTAGAAAATGGTGACGCGGTGTTCCTCGATCATTTTCCAGAAGCGGCCGAAGTCCGGCTCGTTTGGCGCGCCTTCGTACATCACTTGGGTGACGCCGTTGGCGAGCGGGCCGTAAACGATGTAGGAGTGGCCGGTGATCCAGCCGACATCGGCGGTGCACCAGTAAACGTCCTCGTCGCGCATATCGAAGATGTATTTGCAGGTGGAGTAGGTGCCGGTGAGATAACCGCCGGAGGTGTGGAGGATGCCCTTGGGTTTCCCGGTGGAACCGGAGGTGTAGAGGATAAAAAGAGGGTGCTCGGAATCGAAGCCCTTTGGCTCGTGTTTCGCGGAAGCGGTTTCCATTTCCTCATGCCACCAGTGATCGCGGCCATCCTTCATGGAGATCGCGTTTTCCGTGCGGCGGACGACGAAGATGTTCTCGATCTTGTCGTATTTGCGCAGCGCCTCGTCCACGGCGGGCTTGAGGGAAACGACTTTTCCCCGCCGCCAGCCACCGTCGGCGGTGATGACGGCAGTGGCTACCGAGTCCTCGAGCCGGTCGAGGATGGCCTCGGAAGCGAAGCCGCCGAAGACGACGTTGTGGACCGCGCCGATCCGCGCGCAGGCCAGCATGGCGATGGCGGCCTCGGGGATCATGGGCATGTAGATGAGGACGCGGTCTTTGGCTTTCACGCCGCGCGCGAGCATGACGTTAGCGAACTTGCAGACCTCGCGGTGGAGCTGCGAGTAGGTGATGGTGCGTTTGTCGCCGGGCTCGCCCTCCCAGATGATCGCGGCCTTGTTCGCGCGCGGTCCGAAGGCGTGGCGATCCACGCAGTTCTCCGCGACATTGAGTTTCCCGCCGAGGAACCACTCCACGTCGGGAGCCTTCCATTTCAGGACTTTCGAAAAGGGTTTCTGCCAGAACAGTTCCTTCGCCTCGGACGCCCAGAATTTCTCGGGCTTCTCGATGGATTGTTTGTAGAGCTTCTCATACTCCGCCATCGATCCGATGCGGGCTTTCTTGGAAAACTCTTTGGAGGGCTTGCGGACGCACGCAAGTTCGGCGGCGTGGTCAGTGGCAGCTTTTTTAGATTTTTTGGAGTTCATGGTAGAAACTCCCGCGAAGTTAGGGAGTCACCCCGCCGGGGGCAATGGCGAAAAGCGAAGTTAAAAACCAGGCTCTGGCTGCATTTGGCGGGGCCGCTTCACACGAGGTGGAGGGACATCTTATTTTGGGATCGCGTTGAGGGTGTAGTATGTTTCCAGAGCTTTCCAAACCGGCGCTTCACCGAACAGGCCGGCGGTATTGGTGAGATGGATGTGGTAGATGCGGACGAGCCACTTGTCGCCTTGGCCGAAACCGGCGGGCTTGAGCGTGACGGAAAGGCGGTCGGCTGAAATTTCAGTATTGGCGAGGGATTCGACGCGCTCGTCATGTTGAGGCGAGCCATATTTCTCGTCGTTCGTGTAGAACCAGGACGACATCTTGAACTTCGCTGCGAGCGCCTCGTTGGTGACATCCGCCGCGAGCGGTTTGGTGAAACGGAGGGTGAAACCGTCCTTCGCGGCCGTCACGCTCTGGATATCCGCCGCGATGGTTTTCCCATCCCACACGATCTGTTGGAGCTTGTCCAAGCTGCCGCCGGTCGTAGCCCAGCCGCGTCCGGTTTGGCCGACGAGGAGGCTGCCGTCCGGAAGGAAAACGGGGCGCATCACGCCCGAGGACATGCCGCGCGCGAAGGGAACCACGCAGCCCTGATCCTCGCCGTTCACTTTCTCGGTGACGATGCGGAACATGGTCGAAAGCGTCTGGTCGCCGATGAAAACCTGGCCTTGGTGGACGCCGAATTTCCCGCCGGTGGTGTCCCACGCCGGGTTGCCGGGAGAGTTGGAAAGCTTGCCATGCGGCAGCCAGATGGCGCCCTTGCGGAGCTTTTCCTTCCAGAGCGGGTATTGGATTTCCGGGGATTCCGGGGTCATGCGCGGCAGGCTGACGAGGCCTGAAAGGTGGCCGTAGAATTTCCCCTGCTCCAGCGGCACCCACTTTGAGGAGCCGACGAATTCGCCCTGGTTCTCAGCGTACCAAAGGCGGCCTTCGGGATCGAAGCCGACGCCTGCCGGGCTGCGGAGGCCGTTTGCGTAGGGTTCGAATTTCCCTTCGGGAGTCACCCGGCAAGCCCAGCCGCGGAAGCCTTCCATGGAACCCATATACGGGCCGCCCGCGCGCCATGAGGTCTTTTCATTGTATTTGTCGTGGCAGAGGTTGAGCAGGAAATAATAGTTCCCCACCTGATCGCGGACGGGGCCGTGGGTGTATTCGTGGTAGTTGCCGTGGAAGCCGAAATCGTCGCAGAGCGTGTCGAACTTATCTGCACGTCCGTCGCCATCCGTATCGATGAGGCGGGTGATCTCCGGTTTCTGGGAAATGACGATTCTGTCACCCTTTTCATCCTCGATCACCACACCGAGCGATTCGTAGGCGTTTTCCGCGAACAGCGACCATTTTCCGTCGCGGATGCGCCACACGCCGGCGGTGCGGGTGGAGACGACGATGGTGCCGTCCTTGGCGATGGCGATGCCGGTGGGTTCGAAAAGCTGTAGGCGCCCGAAGAGATCGAGTGGCGGCGCCCATGTCAGTGCGGAGTAACCGGCGGGCAGTTCCAGCGGTTTCTGGCCGGGTTCCGAGGGCTTGATGACCACGGGCTGCGGTGCCCAGTCCTCGCCACGCGGGAGTTGCTGCCTGGCGGCAAGGCTGCCGTCGAAGCGGGCTTTGAGCGTGTGGGATTTACCATCGGCAGAAACCGGAAGAGTCCAGACATTGTCCTTCATCTCGCCGCCCTCGACGCGAACATCGGTGAGGCCATCGGCACGCAGGCGGAAGGATTGCGGTTGGTCGATTTTGCCGCGCACCACGATGCTGATTTCCCCGCCGTCCGTGATCCGGACATCCTGGGTGAGGGTGTTTTTCCCGACGCGGAAACGGAAGCTCGGCTCGCCGGTTTTCGGAGTGAGTTGGTGTCCGAGGTATTCCGCGTCGAGCGCGGCGAGGCGGTCGAGGTGATCGGCCTTGTCGTTGAGGGTTTTGATCTGGGCTTCGGAATCGTCCATGTCGGATTCCTTGAACTCGAAATCCACGACTTCGCCGCCGATAGTCAGCGCTGCGAGCAGTGGGCCGCCTTCAAGGTGGACCTTCGCGCCGCTACCGGGAAAGGAAGCTTTCCCGCCGCGGACGGTGCGCTCCTCCTTGAGGTTGAGGAAACCGCCGCTCCAGATTTTCCGGACGGAGAGGAAACGCGGATCGAAGGCATAGCTCATGCCGTTGGTCAGGCCGACGGCGACTGCGCGGCCGCTGGTGCCAGGCATCGCCACGCGGAACACGCGGGCGCGGTCGGCGACGGATTCTTCGCCGGTAATGGCAAGCGGCGATGAGGCGGGCGGTGCGTCCTTCTTGTTGAGCATCACTTGCGCGGGGCCGGCTGCGTAACCGTCCGCCAGCGTCCGAACGTAGTGCCAGACCGCGTTCAGATCCTCGTCGTCAATGACCTCGGGCGGATAGATGGGCATGATCGCGCCGTAGGCCGTGCCTTTCGTATCGCCTTTTTCCGAGACGGCGAGCAAGTGCCACGACTTGCGGACGGACTCGGTGAAATACGCCTTATCGGCCTTCACCTTTTTCTTCTCGCCGGTGGCGGGGACGGCGGCCTCGCGCTCCCGAGGTTCGGTGAGGAAAAGTCCGTGGAGATTCGGGCCGGTCTTGGCGGAGAGATCGTCCTTTGCGATCGAGTGGCAGACGATACAGCCCATCGACTCGAAGACTTCCTTACCGCGCTCTACGGCATCAAATTCCCCCTGCCCCCATGCGGCTCCCGCTGCGAGAGTGGGGATTGCCATCATTTTCATCATCTTCATCATCTTTTTCATACTTTACGGCATTCTCGTTACGGGGTGCGTGAATGTGGGGCACGGCGGGCGGGCTTTCAACACCTAACCTCTCGGCTGAAAAATCCTGTGACGGCCTCCACAACCTTCCGGCCATGCCAGATTTTCATTTTCCGCTCCAGCCGCCGCCGAGGGCTTTGGCGAGGGCGGCGAGAGTGATGCGCTGGTCGGCATGGAGCCGGCTGAGTGAAAGCTGGATCTGGAGCACGCCGCGCTCGGCATCGACCACTTCGAAATAGCTGGTGAGACCTTTGTCGTAGCGTTCCTGGGAGAGGCCTTTCGTTTCCATGGAACTCTTAAGCGCGCCCTCCAGCGAGGCCCGTGATTTCGCGAGACCCTTGAGATCGACAAGGGCATCCTCCACTTCGCGCAAGGCGATGAGCAAGGACTGGCGGTAGGCGGCGAGCGCCTCGTCGTAACGGCTGCGGGCGGCCTGATAGTTCGCCTTGTTCGCACCGCCGCGGAAAATCGGAGCCGCGACTCCGGCACCGAGGGAGAGCACCCTGTTTTCCCAATCGAGAAACCGCGCGACATCGATCGACTCGAATCCGCCGCTCGCGGTGAGGCTGAAATTCGGGTAGAACGCGGCCTCCGCGATCCCGATTTCGGCGCAGGCGGCGCGGAGATTCTGCTCGGCGGCGCGCACGTCGGGGCGGCGGTGGAGGACTTGCGCGGGAAGGCCGGGGCGGATGTCGGGAAGCGTGGTTTCGGTTTTGTGCGCACCGATGGAAAATCCGGATGGGACCGTCCCGCAAAGCACGGCAAGCGCGTGTTCCGCCGAGCCGCGCTGGCGCTGGACGAGGCTGAGGTCGTTGTGGGCGAGTTCGAGTTCCGTGCGGGCGCGGCTGGTTGCGATGCCATCATCCAAGCCCGCATCTGTGCGGGATTTCTGGATATCGAGCGAGTCCTGGCGGCTTTTGATGGTGCTCTTCAGGACGGCGGCCTGCGCATCGAGACCGCGCAGGAGGAAATACTGCCGCGCCACCTCCGTGGCGATGCCGAGACGTTGCGAATCGAGCAGCGCCTCCGCGGCGGCGGCCTGAGCGGACGAGGCTTCGATGGCGCGCTTGTTTCTGCCCCAGAGATCCGGATCGTAGGCGAGGTCGAAGGTGCTGCGGTAGCGCTGTTGTTCCAGGGGGACGCTCGCTCCCGGAGGAAGGTTCGCTCCGAGGGCATCGCTGGATGACCGGTTGATTCCAGCGGAACCTGTTAGATCGAGGGTGGGAAAAAGTTTCGCGCGATCCAAGCCCACCAAGGCGCGCGAAGTTTCCACCCGCGCCCTGGCGGCGGCGAGGTCGTTGTTCGCGACGAGGGCGCGATCCACAAGGCGGGTCAGCTCGCGGTCGTTGAACAGGCGCCACCAGTTGTCGGGCAGGGACGCGGCGGCGGCGGATGGTGACTGTTTCCATTTCGTGCCACCGGAAGCTCCGGGAAGCTGGAAATCGGGGCCGACCATGCATGAGGCCAGCAACAGGAATCCGGGAAAAACGAGGAGACGCGGGTTCATTGTTTCCTGTGGCGGTCGGGGGCTTCGATGAACACATCGACCTGCTGGCCGACGTAGAGCGGCGGATCTTTCGGGCGATCCAGGGAGTAGATGATCTGCAGCACGCGGGTATCGACCCGCTCGGTGCTGGAGCCGGTGAGGGAAACTTTCGGGATCACATAGGGCTCGATGCGGATGAATTCGAGCGGAAAGGTGATGGTCGGATCGCCCTTGAGATAACCGAACGCCGCCTGCCCCGCGCGGATGCGGGTGGCGTTCTGTTCATCGATGTCGGCGCGCACCTGGAGCCTCTCGGTTTCACCCAAAATCATGGCCGGGCTCTTCGGGGAAGTGGCGGCGTATTCCCCGGCGCGGACATTGACCTGGATGATCGTGCCTTCGCGGGGCGCGCGGACGGTGAGCCGCTCGATGAGCAGATTGATGCGCTCCATCGCGGTTTCCGCCGCGGCGAGCTGTGCCTTCGCGGCGGCGAGCTGTGCCTGGGAAACGGCCACATCCTGCCTGCGGTTTTCCAGCTCATCTTGGCTGACGGCGCGGCTGTCGGTGATGGAGTTGAGGCGCTGGAGCTGGGACTCCAGCTTCGCGAGCTGCGCCTCGCTGACTGTGATCTGGGCGCGTGAGATTTCCTGCTGGGCTTTGTTAGAAAGCTGCTCCGCGAGCAGATCCCGGTCGTCGAGTTTCATCAGCGGCTGGTTTTTCTTCACGCGGTCGTTGACCTTCACCATCACCTCCGTCACGAGTCCCGGCAAGGGCACGCCGATGGCTACATTTTCGCTCAAGGCTTCAAGAATCCCTGTGGCGGCGACGCTTTGCTTAAAGGGTTTCGCGGGCGGCATGACCGGTGGATCGCCGCCAAGCACGGGTTGATTTTTCGTCTGGGCTTGGAGGGCTTGAACCATGAGGTAGATGCCTGCGATAGCAGCCACGACTGTGCCATAGCGGAGTATTTTGGAGAACATGGGAAAACGGTGATTGAGGTTAAGAAGTAGGTATGGAGTGTTCGTGGATGAACTTGGGCGGGACGTTGTGGCTCTGCTGGGTGACTTCGAGAATCTCGCCGTCTTCCATGAGGGCGATGCGGTCAGCGTAGGAGAAGATGCGGTTATCGTGGGTGACGATGATGACGGCGCGGCCGGGTGTGCGGGCGACGTTTAGGAAAAGGTCTAGGACGATTTCGCCGTTCTTGGAATCGAGGGCGGCGGTGGGTTCATCACAAATGACCAGCGGTGGCTGGTGGACGAGGGCGCGGGCGATGGCGACGCGTTGCTGCTGACCACCGGAGAGTTTGTTAGGTCGCTCCCGCCAACGATCTGCTAGGCCGACGGCGTCGAGCGCCTCGCGGGCTGCCTTGATAGCGTGGCGATTCGATTGACCTTGGATGAGCAGGGGGACGGAGACGTTTTCCGCGATGCTGAGGGTGGGGATGAGATTGAACTGCTGGAAAATGAAGCCGATATTCTTGGCGCGAAAGCGGGTGAGTGCGCTGCCCGACATGCTGTGCAGCGGCTGGCCGAAGACGATGATGGAGCCGGATTCGACTTTTAGCGTGCCCGCTATGGCGGAGAGTAGGGTGGTTTTCCCGCAGCCGGATGGACCAACCAGCATGAGGATCTCGCCGGGATACGCGGCGAGGCTGACGTTTTTCATCACGTGAATGGCGTTGACCCCGGAGTTGAAGGTCTTCTCCACGTTTTCCACTTGGACGATGGCATCGGTGGCTGGCTTCATGTGCGGAAAACAGCGGCAGGTTCATACAGCGAGAGTCGGATGATACCGAGGCTAGCTGCGAAGAGGCAGATGAGCTGGATGGCTGCGAAGACGGCGAAGGGGATGATGGTGGGCATGAAAAATGGCGCGCCGTTTTCAATCGCGCTGAAAGTGAAGCCTGCGGTGGCGAGCAGGCCGATGCCGAAGCCGATAATGCCGACAGTCACGGACTGGATGACCAGCATCATGCTGAGGCGAAAATTCGACATACCCATGGCTTTGAGCGCGCCGAGGTGCTTGAGATTATCGAGCACGAAGGCATAAAAAGTCTGGCAGGAAATGGCGATACCGACAATCAGGCCGACGATGACGGTGGTGCCGAAAGAGATCGGGATGGAGGTGTTTTTTACAAACCAGAACACGGTCTTGGTGTTGAAGTCATCGGGAGCATCGAAGCTGAAATCGCGGTTCACGTAAGCGCGGAGGCCGGTTTGTTTTTCGATTTCCGCGGCGGCGGCTTCGAGGGTAACACCGGGCATGGGTGCGGCAATCACGGCGGAAAGCATTTTCCGCTGCGGCGGGGCGTATTGAAGGGCGCGCTCGTAGGTAGTCCAGACGTATGGGCCACCGGTGAACGACCGCATGGACTCGGCTATACCTACGACACGCGCCTCGATGTCGTTGATCTCGAATCGATCGCCGACTTTGATGGGTTTATCCGGATCGCTGGAAAGGAAGTTTACCGCGAGCTCATCGATAATGACGGTATTGGGCAAGCGGAGGTCTTCGAGTTTACCGGCGACGAGGGTTGCAGGGGCGCCTGCGAGCGAGGCGGAGTCGATACCGGTGAGCTGGATGATCTTAAAAGCGCCGTTATCGAGCTTTACGCGTTGGATACCATTGAAGAGAGGCATTGCCCAGCGGACATTGGATACCGAGCGCACCCGCGCGACATCCGTATCGCGCATCGGGGTGGTTTCGTTGACCTGGGAGACCTGCGGATCGACAACGTAGATCGGTGCGTTGACGTTTTTCAAAGTGGAAGTCGTCCATAGCATGAGGCCGCAGAAAATGGCAAGCTGCTGGAGGATTAGGAAGGTGGCGAAAAAGATACCGAATACCAGCATCAGGTATTT
>CAMBTF010000003.1 GCA_945870545.1 Akkermansia muciniphila | reverse complement strand
TCAACCTGGTCTATCTCGGCAGGAATCCGGTTTCCTTTCACCAGAGTGACGATGTCGCCCGTGGGTGCATTTTCCGCAAAAGACAGTTCGCTGGCGGTGGCGGTGTCGCGGGTGGAAACCAACCAGCGGAGGAATTGGGATTCCTTCTTGTCCTCGTAGTCGGCGGTGCTGGTGCCATCCCATTTCCAACCTTGCCACACTCCGGTGAGGTGCGGCTGGGCCGGTGGGAGGGCGGTCGTCCCGCGGATTTGGGCGGGGGCGGTGACGCGCTGATCCGGCCCGGTGGTGGATTGAAGTTCGCCAATGGCGAGCATGAGCGCCAAGCGCGCGTTCTGACGGGCCTCCTGCATCAATTGACTATTTGAAGACGAGCGCAGTGAGATGCTGGAAAGACTCAGCAGCCCGATCGCGAGAATGGTCAAAAGGATCATGAGCGAAAGCGTCACGACCAAGGCGAAGCCTCGCGATGATCGAACGGATCGGATCAGGCGTAGGTGCGTTTTCATAAATTGGGTTTTTTATGGATGTATTTACAATGAGAATACTTTTCTTGCCGTGTATGTCAATCGCTTTTATCCAGCTTTTCTGGGGGTGGTGTGTATTCCAGAATTTGTTTATCGGCGATCAAGCGTTCGCGGAGTTTAGCGTATTTCACATCTTGAACCGAGCAGTCGTCATCAATGGCAATCACCGCAGCAGTGGCAGCGCTTTGACCTAAAATCATAAACACCGGCTCCATGCGGATACTGCCATACGCAATGTGTGAAGACGATACGGCTACCGGCACCAGCAGGTTATCACCTTGGCCACGCTTAGGCACCATCGAGCCGTAAGCAATTTCGTAAGGGCCATCCAACCAAATGGCGATATTCCCTTCATTTTGCACAAAACCATCCGGTGTTACGTAGCGCTGAATGTTGTGTGAATCAATCGCGTAACTCCCCATTCCTACACTCTCTGGCGTGGGTCGCTTATCCATCAACTCATTTTGGGTCATCACATAGCTGCCAATCATGCGACGTGCTTCGCGAATGTAGAGTTGATGCGACCAATTCCCATTGTCGGTGAATTCATCCTTGGGCAGGCCCCATTTTTGCATTTTCTTTTGCACCTCCTTCGGCACGCGCGGATCATTTGCAATAAAGTAGAGCAAACCCTTCTGATATTGTTCATGCTCGCGAATGATCTCCCGCCGCCGCTCGTAGCTGGCCTCGGGATAATCCCAATTGCGGCCTATGTTATCGGTGCTGAAGGGGCCATGATTATTGGTGTCGGTTTTATTGTTGGGAATGGGATCAAACTTATTGAACGTCTCCTGCCAGCCCGCATCGTATACCCGCAACAAAAGTTCATATTGCTTGGGATCATAGCCCTCAGGCTTCTCAAACGGAATGCGGTTTTCTGGATCATCGGTTAAACACATGCGAAAGCAATACGCTTGCACTCCTGCATCGGCCTCGCCTCGTGCTTTGGGCTGATCGGCGCTAATCCGCGGCAGTAAGCCACTTTTAGGATCACCAGGAATCACATAAGGATCAATGGGTTTCTTCAATACACCGAAATGATGCCGCCAATGCAAAATACCCACTTGCGAACCGTTCCATTCTTCATCGTAGGTGGCAGATGCTTCCCGACCGACGTGATACTCCACGCCTGCCGCTGCGAGCAAATCGCCTTCATACGTGGCATCGATGAACATTTTACCGCTGAACGTTTTGCCACTGAGCGTGGTGATGGATTGGATACGCGATCCGTTCTTCTTTACCCCTGTAGCGCGGTTGAGCCACTCATCTCGAAACACAGTCAGCGAAAATTCCTTCACGTAATCTTCGAAGATTTTTTCCGCTACCGAGGGCTCGAATACCCACATGGTCCGATTCTCGCCATCGACCGCTGGTATCCCCTGCCCTTTGCCGCCGTATTCTGATTTCTTCTGCCAACGCCATGCTTCCGGCTTGTCGTAATGCAGCCAAATGCGGTGATAAAAATCCCGCGAGAGACCTCCAATCGTCGCTGTGTTGCCGCTATCGGTGAAGCCCAATCCGCCGCTGCTTAAACCACCGAGATGCTTATCGGGCGAAACCACAACCACCGTCTTTCCCATTTTCTTCGCTTGCACTGCGGAGATCACCGCTGCCGACGTGCCGCCATAAATCACGAGGTCGTATTCTTTCGCAATTTCTTTCGCAACTTCTTGAGCGGAGCTTCTGGTAGTAAGCACAGAGATGAGACAGAAAAGGCACGACATCAGATAGTGATATCTTCCTTTGTATCGAAGATCAGCAGAGAAATGCATGATGTTATTGAATTGGGTATGTTTGATTGATTTTATTAAGGGTAGGTATCCTTACGAGTGGGAGAAGCGGAGACGATGCCGAGCCATGCTGCGGCGAGAGACGGGAGGGTGAGTTTTGATCTAGGTGAAATGGAGAAAGGAGATTTCAGATGGAAGGGAACGGAAAGACTTTCGCGTCACCACCTGCGACACAGATGCTCTCAATGCGTAGTTCCTGTTCGGAATCAGGTGAGAAGACTGGTACGATCTCCATCGTGTGATCTCTATCGGCGGCGAGATTCTCGGCAATCACGACAACATGGTGCGTGTTGCCATTCAACCTAACGGCGAGGCTCGCCGAATCGAATTCGAACAACGGTTCCGTGGCACCGGGCGGCATCCTTTCGACGAGTTTGCCGTCGATGTAGACGCGGTATTTGCCGGACTTCATGGTTCCCTCGCCGAAGAGCGAAACCATGGTGCCGCGGAAGGAGATTTTCAGCCGTGCGACTTGTTGCCCATCTGGCGTCTTCTTTCCCTCGGCACTTTTTGTTGTAGTACGGTTTGACGCAATGACTTGGTCGTCGAGCCAGCGCGACATCAGCATGTCGTAATTCGAGGCGGTGAGATTGGGCGTGCCTTGCCGCCAGCCTAAGGGAAGCTCTCCAAGTGTTGAAATGCGGACGCGAGCCTGCTTCATGTAAGTCTCGGCGTGAACCATTTTTTCCGGTACAGCGCAGACGACTTTGCGGTGAACGCCGTCTTGAAAGGCTGTCCATGCGGCATCGGCAAAAAGCTCAAAACCGGCATCACCGGGATGCACGAAGTCGCTGGGCCATAGCTGCTCCACGGTCGTGGCTCCGGCCTTCACTCGTTCCACCGCCAGCGAGATGGCGTCGCCAACGGTGGTATTGTATGTCCCAGACAGGGAAATGTGCGCGGTGCGGCGCTTCATCTTGTTGAAGTCAGCAAATTTCACGTCCCAGCCGAAGGGGAAGATCACCTGCACCAGCGGCGCACGGGCTTCGGTGATGATGCGCCGCATAAGCGACTCGTAGGAGGCGAGCGTTTCCGGTGTGGCACTATTGATGCCGTCGTTCGCGGAGAAATCGAGGAACACCAAATCTGGTTTATGGCGCAAGACATCGCGATCCAGGCGAAACACACCGAGTTGCGAGCTTGTGCCGCCGATGGCTGCATCACGAAACGTGAAATGCGCCTGCGGATAGGCCGCCTCGAGCCGCTGGGCAACGAGTGCGCGATAGGAAGTCAATTGGGGATCCGTGGCATTCGCGCCCCAGGTGAGCGAGGCGCCAAAGAAGACCACGGTAAGCCGCTCGCCCGCCTTCGCCCGCTGGTCAAATTCGGCAAACGAGGGTGCTGTCATGCTAAGGGCGCTGCCCATGAGCAAGAGAAGAAGTGCTGCAATGATTTTGTGGATACGCATGGAATGAATGTATTGTTGTTTGTTTTCTTTTACACAGTGAGTGGCTTTTTTCAGAAGGGTGATGCTTATTTTTTCGGAAGGTAAAACGCGCGGCCCCAGGTCGCGCCATCTCGGAAGAACGTCGACGGAGTCGCTCCGGGCTTCGAGCGGGCTTGCGGATTCGTCACCTCGACGAGTTGCCCGCGGCAGAGACGGCCATCGGCATCGCTCCAATGCACCATCCATAGCGCCGCCATCACGTCGCCTGCGCGGGGCGGGTCGGTTTCGCAATTCAGCAAGCTCCAGGGAATCGCATACTCCAGCGTGTAGCCGCGACCATCGGCATCCTTGCGAAATGCGCCGCGCCAGCCGGGCCGATTACTCACGGAGTCGCTATGATAAAATCCATAATTCAGCAGCATGCGCGCCTTGTTGGACTGCGCATCATGCGACATGATGATGCTTACCACACGATCGCTGAATGAGTCCGGCAGCGGCGGATTCGTAGCTCTTTTGGAGGTGGCATTCGCAGCCGATCCCTTCAGTGGCCAGCCCAGGTCTCGGTCAGTAGAGACGCGTACGATCACGCTGCCGCCGGCGAAATCCATCGTGTCAGTCACCACGTTGCGCATCGGCTCAGGGTCGCCGACATGCGCGGAAATGTAGAGATACTGCGCGTCATACATCATCATCCCCTCGACGAAATAAGCATCGCGGTAAGGCGGCAGGCACGCGCTGCGGAAAGCATTCCTGCGATTCCACTCTGACAAATCCGCATCGATCACCACGGGTTCCGCTGGAGGAGCGATGCGCACGGAATCCACCTTGCTCCTGCTGTATAGCACCCCGCCAAGTTCCTGACCGTGTAACCGAGGCGGAAACTTTCGGATGAAACGATTCTCCGGAGACTTCTGAGGCGATAGCGTGCCATCTGCCTTGCTCACCATTGATTCCCCGATGGTTAGCTCTTTGCTCCCCGGCCCGGAGAGAGACTCCGCGCGCACTTTGCCATCGTAGACCTGCACCAGCGACTTGCCATTCGGCGCCACACTCACGCCGAACTCCGTGCCGAGATCCGTCACCCGCATCTGCGGCAGGTCCATGACAAAGCCCGATTTTCCCTTCGGCATCCGCACCACTACATTCCCAGCCATCAATCGACCGTGCATGGCATTGATAAGCTCAAACTGCGCCGGAGCCTCCACGATCAAGGTCGTGTTCGAAGTTGTCTCGATCTCCACCAGCCCGCTTTGCAACTCCCAGATACCCGGAGACAACAGTGACCCAACTGTCACCTCGCCCCCATCCGCCCACTGCCCGTGCAGGCTTGCCTTGACCATGGCGGGCGATGGCGATTCGTCCGGCAGCCACATCCGCGCAATCGTCAGCAGCACCACCACCGCCGCAGCGATCGGCAGCGCCCAGAGCAGGAATTTCTTGGATCTAAGTTGTCGGTTCCTTGTGCTTGGTGCTTTGTTCGGCATCTCGCTTGGCAACGAAGAACTAGGAGCCAAGAAGATAGAACGCTCAGCCTGAGGCAACTCCACACCTGCCGGGCGATACTCCCACGCCAGCCCCGCGTGAACCTCCAGAAACGCCATGAAACAGAGCCGCGTCTCCTCACTCGCGCGAAGCCGGTCTTCCAGCATCACTTTTTGCACAGGCGAAAGCTCGCCCGCCACATACGCCTCCGCGAGCGCCCGCAGTTCGTCCGCATCCGACGCATTCATGCCAGACCTCCTTTGTTCACAGTCTTTAGGATGCAGTCATGCAGCAACCCCCGGACGTGACGCAGCGCCTTGTAGAGCGCATTCGGCGTGCGACCGGCACTCGGCGCCGCCGCCTTGATACTCACCCCGCCATAACATTCCTCCACTACCGAGCGCTGATGCGGCGTAAGCTGTTCCATGCAATACGCCAGCGCCTGATGCCACTCATCCATCAGCGAAGGGTGCTTCTCCCGAGTAGTCATCAACGCCTCCGTCACATCCTCACTCAAAAGCTCTTGCGCAGAGGCGCGCGACGCCTCACGCCGCCGGAAATTGCGCACCTTATTGTGAGCGATCGCACAAGCCCAGCTCGCAAACTCTCCAGCCGCCGGATCGTACTTTTCCCGGTTTTTCCACAGCGTCACGCAAGTCTCCTGCAACAAATCATCCACGTCATAGCGAGACGGTACTAGTGTGATCAGAAACCGGAAAATCCGGCTCTGATTCGCTAGCAGCAGCGCCACAAAGCGCTCATCTGATTCGGGTGAAGGCTCCATCTGTCACAATGATTTGTCATCACCACGGAAAAGTGGCCAAAAAACTTTCAATTTTTTATTTTTTTAAGGGCATAGCCATCAGTAGGACGCTGCCCGAGGTGGAGAAATCCCTCGGCAAGCCGACGAAGACAGCCGGACGGCAAAGGGCGATGCAGGGAGCAGGGAATACATTGCACCGCTCCGCGAAAGGACGAGGATAACGGCTCGGGCAATGTCCGGATCATCATCCCGCCCCTAGTTCTCGGCTGGTATGTCCGCCCTCTTGCCGTTCTCGTAGATCCCATCGGCTTGTTCAAGGGTGAGATCGTAGATCAGTCCATCAAGCGGAACCCTCATCAATATCCGCCCCATATCATCCCTTAGGGGATAGGTATCCTTGAGCTTGGGTGCCTTATCGAAAACCTCCTTCGGCAGGCTGATTTCGACCGCGCCCTCATAACGCAGCGCCCTTGAGAGACGCTCCGCGCTCAGTTCCTCCAATCTGCGGTTCTCGAGATTGATTCCCAGTTTCTCGAAAAGAGATTCGTCACGCTGCTTTATGAAGCCTTGTCGCTTCGCCTCATCTCCTTCTTTGGCCGCACCCTCCAAAGTAATCTCAAGAGTGTTGCTGTTGTCCAATTCCTCATCACTGAGGATACCCGATTCATCGTAAACCTTAGACAGCGTTCCGGCGGAGGATTGGATCTCTTCGGCGGTTGACGGACGCGCGGTAAAACTGCCATTCATCCGAAACAATTCGCCTGCCATCAAATTCAATCGGGAAATTTCCACCCTACCCGCATGGGTTTTCATGTGGAAACTCCCTTTGCGGAATTCGATGAGCCTGTAATTATTGAACGCATCGACCACGCTTAGCGCTCGCAGGATATGTATGCGGTCACGAATCGTGATGAAATCTTCACCCTCAAGAATCAAATCCCCTTCGAAACCCAAGCCTTCCGTGGAGTTGGTGGAGCCGAACACATCGAACTCCGCAGAGATCGAACCCTCCACGAAGTTACGCACAGCAACAGGCAACAAGACTGACAAGTTGACCTTACGCATCTTGATCTTGCCGCTGATCTCAGGACGGTCTCCTGCCTTAACCTTTACGCCATGAAACGTCACAAATCCCTCGTTTTTTCTAAAAACCGCCTCCTCGATGATTAATCCATTTCTGTCGAATTGAACAACGAGATCCACAATATCGAGCCGTTTGAGCCAGCTCTGAGAAAATGTCCCCCCCCTGAAACGGAGCTTCCATCCATCGGGCAGGCGGTCTGCTGTCATCGTGCTGCCAATGATGGAGCCTCGCGTGCGCTCCGAATAACCCCACCTGATGAACATGTCTTTCACCTCGATGGATTGCAATTTCAGGCCGCCCATGTCTTGAAAATAAACATCGGCCATTTCTTTGGCGGCCTCAGGCGAGTCCGCACCCGCACGCAGGGATAGATCGGCGCGTGATATGGTAACCACACCGGGATCCCAAATCTCGCTCAAGCTGGTAAATATGCTGCGCTTGCATTTCAAGTTACGCATCTCCAACTCGGTAAAGAAAGTGCCCTCCTTGCCGGTCAATGCGAGGCGACCGATGGAAAACTGCCCGCGGTCGCTGGCCGATCCCTGCATTTGGAGTTCCTCGCCGCCCAGCCTTTTTAGAAATGCGGCCTGCATCTCCTGTCGAAAGGGCGCGGATCCGGTTTGTCTGATCAGAAAGACGACTCCACCGGCCGCCAGCAGGAGCAAAAACAGGAAGATACGCATGAATAGGCGCAAAATGTGGTAAGTGAGCGCACCCTTGTCGCCCACTCCGGAAAGGGAATACCTCAGCTGGAACCAGAAACCCTGACCGGAAACCCACTGGCCCAGGCGTTGGTGAAAGTTTTGCAATTGCTCTGACTCAGTCTGTGCGTTCATGCTCCGCCCACATCAATAGCCATACGCCCCCGGCTTGCCAGTAGAAACTTCGCCTACCCCCACACCTTGGAAACCTCCGATTACAAAGTCCACCTCGAGATCTTCGAGGGACCGCTCGACCTGCTCCTTTACCTCATCAAGAAGGACGAACTCGATATCCACTCGATCTCCATCGAGCGGATCACCAAACAATACTTGGACTACATCAACACCTTCAAGCTGCTCAACATCGACCTCGCCTCCGAGTTCATCGTGATGGCCGCGAATCTGATGTATCTCAAGTCCCGCACCCTGCTGCCCCGCACCGAGCAACCGCCCGAGGAAGATGCGGAGGATGACGATCCGCGCTGGGAGCTGATCCGCCAGCTCATCGAGTACAAGAAATTCAAGGACGCCGCAGGCTTCCTCTCGCTCCGGGAGCTGGAACAGCAGGGACGTTTCGCCCACCAGCCGGATCCCGGGAGCAAGCCGCCCGAGGAACCCGCCACGCTCGCCGAGGTCTCGATCTTCGACCTCATACGCGCGTTCCAGAACGTCCTCAAGCGCTTCGAGGAATCCCACGACTTCGGCGATATCGTGGATGACCGCTACACCGTTTCCGACAAGATCGAGTTCCTGCTTTCCCACTTCATGCCCGGCCAAGCGCTCTCCTTCGATACCCTTTTCCAAACCGCCACCACCAAGGCTGAGGTGATCGTGACCTTCCTTGCTGTCCTGGAGCTGATGAAACTCAACCAGTTCGTCGTCCGTCAGGATCACCTGCTCGCCACGATCACCGTGGAGCGCCGCTCGGCCATGGAAATGGGCCACGAGGAGGAAGACGGTGGCCCCTGACGCCTTTCGTCCCCCCGCCCCGCCATTTTCAACGCATTCATTCCCATGAAAAAACCCATCGCCGCCGCGCTCTTCGCCCTTGCTTTCCCGGCCTGCCAGAAAGCAGAACCGACCCGCGCCGAAACCGGGGGGCCACAAACCTCCACCAAAAACACAGACACCACCACCATGCTCGAAACACCAAATGACGTAGCCGCCACCCCCGCCGATGCCGAAAAGACCGCCTCCGGTCTCGCCTCCAAGATCCTCACAAAAGGCACGGGCAGCACCAAGCCCAAGGCCACAGACATGGTCACCGTCCATTATTCCGGCTGGACGACGGACGGAAAACTTTTCGATTCCTCAGTGAAGCGCGGTGAACCCACCTCTTTCCCGCTCAATGGCGTGATCGCAGGCTGGACGGAAGGCCTCCAACTCATGGTCACCGGCGAGAAGCGCCGCTTCTGGATCCCCGCAAACATGGCCTACGGTGAAAACCCGCCCGCCGGCTATCCCGCCGGAACCCTCGTTTTCGACGTGGAACTCATCAAGATCGGCCGATGAAAAGCGTCCCAAAAATAGCGGCGAAAAGCATGGCGCAGTTTTTCCTGCTGTCGTGCCTGCTTGCCGTTTCCGCCTTGCTTTGCTCCTGCCCGGAGCCTCCGAAAAAGCCGATCCCGCCGCTCGATCCTTCGAAGGCCACCAAAAAGGAAAAACCCGCCGAAGCTCCCGCCGCGCCCACCAGCCCGGGGCAGGTCTCGCGCATGCCGCTCGGCGATCTTTACCAGCTCGTCCAGGGCAAAGCCGCCGTGATCTACGACGTCCGCCCCGCGATTTTCCATAAGATGAGCAACATCCCCGGCTCCATCAGCTGGCCCAAGGCCGCCTTTGACCGCGATCTCGCTAAGCACGAACCCCGCATCCGCGCCGCCAACACACAAAACACACCCGTTGTAATTTATTGTACGGATCTTGCTTGCCCCGATGCTCTAACCGTTGCCACAAAGCTCGCACAACGCGGCTACAACGTCTCCGTTCTCCAAGGCGGATACGAGGCGTGGAAAGTCGCGGCACTCTAAGGCACTCTAACATTCCCATCATGAAATCATTTCACAACGTCACCGTCGATTCCCTCGCCAACATCTACTTCGATGGCCGCGTCGTCTCCCACTCCATTCATTTTCCCGACGGCACGAAAAAAACGCTCGGCATCATCTTCCCCGGAACCTACCGCTTCACCACCGGCGCTCCGGAACTCATGGAGATCATCGACGGCACCTGCGAGGTCTCCATCGATGGCTCGAACTCCACGAAATTCATCCCCACCGACGATTCCTTCGAAGTGCCGGGCGATAGCGCTTTCACGATCAGCGTGAACTCCGGCGTCTGCCAATACATCTGCTCGTTCCTGCCCGTCTAACGAGTCATCCCGTCCTTGCGATGTCCTGCCTCCGTTTCCTGCTAGCCATCGTTTCCACACTCTTCACGGTATCGTGCCATTTCGTCACCCTGCCACCCGCCCCGGAGCCTTCCCCCATCCTCGTCCAGCGGAACACCGTCGCCAACTACTCACCGCAGCGACCGCCGGAGGTGCAGGTCTGGCTCCTCGCCGATAAACTCCACACCGGCATGGTTTTCCCCTACGACTGGTTGCTGGAGTCCGGTTTCATCCCGCCGGAAAATTTCCCCAAGTGCGAGTTTGTGACCTTCTCATGGGGTGACCGCCAGGCCTACGTGAACAAACGCTGGCTCACGCCAAACGAGATTTTCACGGCGATTTTCCTGCCTTCTCCCTCGGTCATGGAATGCATCCCCATCCATTGGAACGTCACCGAAGTCTCGCCGAACCAGCAGATCTGGATGAAATCCATTCCCCGCCAGCGCGGCCCCTACGTCGCCGCCTTCCTCAACCACTGCACGATCCCCGACGAGAAGGGCTTTCCCACCTCCGTCGGCACCTCAAGCTGGGGCGGCGGCGGCCTGCTCGCCTCCCCGCAATCCTACTATTTTCCCCGCATCTGCAACGTCTGGACTGGCCAGATGCTCGAAGCCTGCGGCGCAACCATCAACCCCCTCATGTCCATCCACCGCGACACCCTCGCCTGGGAAGCGGAACGAAATGGCTTCGCCGAAATCTGGGATGGATCGGGCAACGAGTACCTAAAGCAAAAGAGGGAGTGAGATATTACCGGCTTGCGCATGGAACTCTAAACCTCCCCTAACCTCCCAGCTCCCCTCAAAACAATCAAAGAATTTGCTGGTGACGGTGAAAGGAGCCACTTCACAATAACGTTTTAATAAAATATGAATCAGAACACCCTCTCGCTCCTACTAGTCGCCGCCGCTTTTACCGGAGGGTTCACCCACGCCACCGAAACCGAGAATTTCAACATCCAGACCCTGCCCGCGCCGGGCAAGGTCGCCATCGACGGCAAGTTCGATGACTGGGATCTGACCGGAGGGATTTTCGCCTCCAGCGACGTCGAGAACCTCCGCGACCAGTACAGCCAGTGGTTCCACATTATGTACGACGCTGAGAACCTGTACGTGCTGGCGCGATGGAAGGATCCGACACCTCTCAATAACCCCGGGGTGAAAGGCGACATGGGCTTCCAGGGCGACTGCCTGCAGTTCCGCACCGTCACGACCGACGCGACGGGCAAGGAGCTGGTGGCCCATTGGGACTGCTGGAAATATCGCGAGGGGGGGGACGTAGTGGGTGCGCAGCTCGGCAAGGATTTCAAAGAGGGCACGATCCAAAATGCCAAGGCGGAGGGCGCGAAACAGATGTTCGCGGTCGATGCTGACGGCAAGGGCTACGTGCAGGAGATCGCGATTCCCTGGAAACTCCTTACCGCCGACAAGCAGCCGATCAAGGCGGGCGCGCGGATGATGTTTACGCTCGAGCCCAACTTCACCGCCGGCGAGCTCGGCCGCATCACGATGAAAGACATCTTCAAGCCCGGCGTCAAGATCGACCGGGTCTTCACCTTCCAGAGCTCGGTGGCCTGGGGATATGCGACGCTCGAGAAGGCGGGCAACCTGAAGCCCCGCTCGATCCGGCTTTCCGACGGCCGCGAGTTCGCCGTGACGATGGAGGCAGGCTTGCCAGTGGTGAACTGGACGGGGCTGGTCAAGGAAAAGGAAATCCTCGGCTTCAAGCCACTCCGCTTCACCATGCCTTTTGACGGCTACGTGTCGCTAAATGTATTTGGCGCGGACGGCTCGGTCGCCCGCCAACTCTTGACTTGCAACTTCTACGCCAAGGGCGAGCACGAGGTGAAATGGGACGGCCTGACCACGCCCTACTGGCGCACGCCCGGCCAGCCGGTCGCAGCCGGCGACTTCACTTGGAAAGCCATCGCGCACGAGGGCATCGGCCTGCGGTTGCGCGGCTGGGCCAGCAACGCCGGCAGCGCGCCTTGGGACAGCTCGCTCACCTCCAACTGGGGCGGCGACCACGGCGTTCCATTCACTTGCACCACCGATGGTGAAAAGGTTTACCTCGGCTGGACCGGCGCGGAAGCCGGTAAGGCCGTGGTGGCCTGCGATCTGCAGGGTAAAGTCCAGTGGAAGCACACCCACGGCGGCATTGGCGGTGCCGAGGTCGTGGCGGTGGACAATGGCATCGTCTATGTCGGCAATGGGGGCCTTATGATTTACCGGCTCGATGCCAAGACCGGAACCTACAGCGAATGGAAAGGCAAAGGTAAACCCGATCTGACGATCGGCGAGATCTGGGGGCCGACCGCCAAGGCGGGGCCGAACATGCCCGAACGCATCGATGGCATGGATGCTCAGGGAGGAAAGGTTTACATGAGTTGCGCCTCTCCGAATTTCCGCCGCGGCGACTTCCGCGATCTGAAGGCCCTTCTGCTGCGGCTGGCCGCGGGCGAGAGCTTCTCCGGGATGCTCTTCTCCAAGTTGAATCCCAATTCCCAGACCAACATCAAGAAATTCAAGGATGATCCAAAACTCGATCTGAACGAACTCTGCAAATCGCCGCATTACCAGACACCGGACATCCGCGACGACATCGTCAAGGTCCTCAATGACCTCCTCCGCGATACCAGCCTCGTGCCCAACGGCGGGCAACTCTCCGCCGCTAATCTCGCCCTGGCGAACCGCCGTTTCATCGAAAAGACGCTGCCAGAAGAAATCCTGCCGGTGCGGGTCGGCTTTGTGGCGGTGCTCGCCGGCGACACCGGCGCCGTCGTGAAACTCATCGATCTCGAGAATCCGGGCTTCATTCGCGCGGTGAACGACGAACTCGTATACGTAGTCCAGGACAAACGCAACGTGCTCGCGCTCAACCCACAGACTGGCGCCATAAAGCCCGTCCTCACAGCATTGGACACGGTGGGCGGCGTGACCACCGACGAGCAGGGCCGGCTCTACGTGAGCATGCAGGGCAAGGTCCAGCAGGTGAAGGTGTTCACGGCCGCAGGCAAGCCCGCAGGCACAATCGGCCGCGATGGAGGACGTCCGGTGATCGGCCCTTTTGTGCAGAACGGCGTCCTCAATCCGACCGGCCTCGTGGTGGACAAAGAGGGCAAGCTCTGGGTGGCGGAGGCGAACCAGACGCCGCAGCGCTTCAGCGTGTGGCAGGCCCGGGCCGGGGCGGACCAGAAGGAGGGCACCTTCCTCAAGGAGTTTTTCGGCCCCACGCACTACGGTGCCAGCGGCGGCGCGATCAACCCACGCGACCCGAACATCATGGCCGGCGAAGGCTGCGAGTGGCGGATCGACCCGAAGACTGGTCGTGATGTCTGCCTGGGAACCTTTGATAAGCATTATGCCGGGGCAGCCCTCTATGCCGAAGGTAGCAACGACAAGTTGTACTTGGTGACGATCAACTCCACGCTTTCCGACATGCCCTCCCGCCTCGAAATCCGCGAGCGGCTCGGTGACGGGCAGTTCGCCTTGCGTGGCACCATCGAGGTCAAGGAAAAGGAAAAGGAAAAGAAAAAAGAAAAGACAACGGTCTTCTGGGCCGACGCGAACGGCGATGAACAGCAGCAGCCCGACGAACTGGCGACTCATCCGGCCGGCTTGATGATGACCGGCTATCTGGGCTGGTCGCTCAACATGAACGATGATCTCACCCTCTACGCGAACGGCCTGCAGTTCAAGGTTGCGGAGTTTACAAAATGCGGTGCGCCCCGCTATGACATAGCTAGCGCCCGCAAGCTTGTCGGCTTTGAAGGCGGCGCACTGTCCACGCCAGACAACCGCAAGCTGGTCTCGGTGGGTGGAAAGGGTAACGGGGGCTACAACCATTTCAAGGGCTACGACACGGCCAGCGGAAAACTGCTCTGGACCTATCCCAACACCTTCGACGGCGTGCACGGCTCGCACAGCGCGCCGCCGCCGGAAGTCGGTCTTATCCGCGGCGCCTTCGGGCTGGTTGGCAACGCGGTGCTGCCCAAGCCGGTCGGCGGCATTTGGGCCATCAATGGCAATATCGGCGAGTGGCATGTGTTGACTGAGGACGGCTTCTACCTCACTCGCCTCTTCCAAGGCGACCCGTTCAAGACCCAGTGGCCGAGCCAAGCGGTGCCGGGAGCCATCCTCGACAACGTGCCTCCAGGCCTCGGCGGCGAGGATTTCGGCGGCTCCATGCGCCAGGGCAAGGATGGCAAGGTCTTCATTCAGGCCGGCAAGACGGGGCTTTGGAATGTCGAGGTCGTAGGGCTGGATACGATCCGGGAAATCCCCGGTGGCAAGGTGGCGATGAACACCGACGATGTGCAGACGGCTCAGTCCTTCCGTGAGAAACAAATGCAGGTCGCAGCCGGCACCAATAAGTACCAAGTCAAGAAGGCCACGGTGGCATTCACCGGCGACCTCAACGCAGACTTCAAGGGATTCACGGATGCCGAGAAGCCAGCGTTCGAGAAGCAGGCGGGTACGCGCGTGCGTGTTGCCATGTCGCGAGACGCGGCCAACCTCTACGTCGCCTGGGAGGTGCAGGATGACAGCCCATGGGTCAACGGCGCGGACGCTCCCGAGTTCCTATACGCCCGCGGAGACACCGTGGACCTCCAGCTCGGCACCGATCCCAAGGCCGATCCGAAGCGCACGGAGCCCGTCAAGGGCGACCTACGCCTCTCCATCGGCAACTTCCAAGGCAAACCGACCGCCGTGGCCTACCGCAAGGTCGCCGACGAGAAGCGCCCAAAGACGTTCAGTTCCGGCGTCGTCAAGGAATACGCAATGGACAGTGTCGTGGTGCTGGATGCCGCCAAGGTTAAGGTCAAGGTGGATTCGCAGAACAAGCGCTACGTGGTTGAAGCCGCGATCCCGCTAGCATCCCTCGGGCTGAATGTCACCGACGGCCTGACGTTGCGCGGCGACTTCGGCGCCACGCATGGAGACAAAGCCGGCGCGGACACCGCCCTTCGTACGCACTGGAACAACCAGAAAACGGGCATCGTCAACGACGAGGTCTACGAGCTGATGATGGAGCCATCGAACTGGGGCGAGATCACGTTCCAATGATGGATCGCCATAAAAAAGCCCGTTCAACAAGAGACATAGGGACAACCCAATAAGCGTAACGCCTGATGATATAACGAAGGAGAGCATTCAACCTATAGACCGTCTGCCAAAAGTCCTTACGCCTATCCATACCGCCGGAGGCTTTTGACTGCTGCGATTCTTATCCGCCGCTTTTTGGGTGAGTGATGGAAAAACGAAGTAACCCGGTAGCAACCCGTCGTCCCGCCAAACAAAGCCGCCCTTGAAAGTTGTGAATCAAGAATCACAGCAGTCCAGAGCCTAGGGCGCACTCTACTTGGTTGTCACATTTCCGCGCACGGATATTTGGCAAATGGGATCAGCGGGAGACAGCTTTGGTTCGGAAGGTTCGGGGCACCCCGGCAAAACGGCACGCTGGTGGAAAAAAGCGGCGAATTATCGCGCGCACTCAAAACAGACGCCAGCTTGACCACGCCCGCCCCTCTCCCAAACAAACACCCCCCTGACAACCAGCCTCAACAATACATCAAAGAATTTACTGACGACGGTGAGGGGACCACTTCAGTTGTTGGGTTGAATTTCAAAGCGACGGATAATCGGTGTATCCGACCGACCCTGAGCCGTAGAAGGTTTCGGGACGTTGCTCGTTGAGTGCCGCTCCTGTGCGGAAACGCTCGACGAGATCCGGATTCGCGATGGCGGTTTTTCCGAAAGCGACGGCATCTGCTTTCCCCGAGGAAATCGCCTCGCGCGCGGTCTCGGCGGTGAAGCCTTCGTTGGCAATAAACACCCCGCCGAACGCCACTTTCATGGACGGCCCCACTGGCTCGGTGCCATGGTTCTCACGAGCGCAGAGGAAGGCGAGCTTGCGTTTCCCCAACTCACGCGCGACCGACAGGAAAAGCCCCCGCGCATCGGAATCCCCCATGTCGTGCGCATCGCCCCTCGGCGCGAGGTGCATACCGACCCGATCCGCTCCCCACACGGAAACAACCGCGTCCACCACCTCCAGCATGAAACGCATCCGATTCTCCACGGAGCCGCCGTATCCGTCGTCGCGCAGGTTGGTGGAGTCCTGTAAAAACTGGTCGATTAGGTAGCCGTTCGCGCCGTGGATCTCCACCCCATCGAAGCCCGCCTTCTTGGCGTTCTCCGCGCCGCGCTTGTATTGAGAAACCACTTCCTTGATCTCATCCACTGTCAACGCACGGGGAGTTTCGAATCCCTTTTCCGGCCTCAACAAACTGACGTGCCCGGCAGGCTTCACCGCGCTCGGAGCCACCGGCGTTTTTCCATCCAGATAGATCGGATCCGATATCCGCCCGACATGCCAGAGCTGGCAAAGGATGATCCCGCCCTCCGCATGGACGCGATCCGTCACCTTTTTCCAACCCGCCACCTGCTCCTCCGACCAAATCCCCGGCGTATCCGGATAGCCAACGCCCAGCGAGTCCACCGAGGTCGCCTCGCAGAGGATCATGCCAAAACGGGAGCGCTGGCCGTAATACTCCGCCATCAGATCGTTGGGCACCCGCCCCGGCGAGCAGCGGCAGCGGGTCAACGGCGCCATTACGATCCGGTTCGGGATGGTGAGCGCTCCGATTTGGAGTGGTTCGAAAAGGATGTCGTTCGGCATGGCAAAGAGGGACACGCAACCGGGTATCCGGTCAACGGAGAATTCTCCCAGATTGCTAAGGAGGCGTTGCCTCATTGAAGCGGACACCATAGCGCCAGCCATGGAAATGAGCGCGGGAGCATCTCAAGGCGGTGATAAGCTGGGGTAGAGGGTCGCGCATGAAGCCGTTCGTGATGCCCTGCTGAATCTAAGGCACATCTGCTTCGGTCACGCCGCTAACGGCTTCATCCAAATCCTCCGCCAACTTGCGAAAATGCACCTGTCCGACCCTACGCCCATCGGTGCTGGTGACCTTCGCCTCGTAGCCGAGGATCTCAAGCGTTTCGCCGGTCTCCGGAAACCTTTCCAGTTGCTGAGTGATATACCCGCCGACCGTCGTGACCTCCCCGCTTTCGAGATAAAGATCCTCCGCGTATCCCTCAAGGTCGTTGAGAGTCATCGAACCCTCGACGACAAACTCGTCGTCGTTGATCCGGATGAACGCGGAATGCTCGTTGTCGAATTCATCCTGAATGTCACCGACCAGTTCCTCCATCACGTTATCCAAAAATACCACTCCGACGGGAGTGCCGAATTCATCGACCGCCATCGCGAGGTGCGCGTGTTCCTTGAGGAAAAATTTCAGCAAGGAATCCAGCGGCATGGTGTCCGGCACCATCTTTAGATCGCGTTTGATCCGCATCAGGTCGGGATCCGGATCGTTGAGCAGCTTAAACAGATCCTTGATATGGATCAGTCCGATCGCCTGGTCGAGGTGCCCTTTTACCAGAGGAAACCGCGTATGCTTGCTGCGTATTGCGACATCTAAAGTCTTTTCGAAAGGCTCGTCGGCATCCAACACCACCACCTCGGTGCGCGGGGTCATCACGTCACGCACCCACAGCTCGTTGAGTTCCAGCGCGTTGATCAGGATCTCGCGTTCGGTTTCCGTCACTTCCTGGAATCTCCCGGAATGTGTCACCAAGATGGCGAGTTCTTCCGCTGAGTGAACATGCTCACCCTCGCTGATCGGATCGATGCGGAAAAAGGTTTTCAGCAGCCAGTTCGCCGTGCCTTGGAAGAAACGGATGACGAGGTAGAACGTCTTGAAAAAGAGGTGCAGCGGTCCGACCAACATCATCGTCGTGCCCAGTGCGCGGCGGATTGCGATCGACTTGGGCATGAGTTCCCCAACGACAACGTGAAGGAACGTGAAGGAGGCGTAGGCAATGATCAGCGAGACCCAATAGATACCGACTTCCGGCATACCGGTTTGCGCGAGTATCGGCGAAACAAGCGCTTTGACGAAAGGCTCACCTAGGAATCCAAGCGCGAGGGACGAAAACGTGATCCCGAGTTGGTTTGCAGAAAGATATCCATCGAGGTGTTTCACCACATGCACGGCGCGGGAGACGTCGGCGCCGGTTTCCTTGCCATGGCTTTCGAGTTGACTCGGGCGCACCTTCACGATGGCAAACTCCGACGCGACGAAGAACGCGTTCAACAGAAGAAAGAACGTGATACCGAAGAGATAAAGTATGGTCTCCCCCAATGTGGGGAAATCATGAACCACCGCCGTGCCAGCGATGAGGGCAAAAATGGAAAGGGTATCTGTCATCGGAAATCAGAGTTTTTCGTAAACCCCTTGGTCGCGCTTTTCGAGTATGGTGAATCCCGCCTTCTTCGCGTCCGAAACCGATAGCGGTTTCGCCACACGCGGCGAGTTCACCCGGGAAAGCACTTTCTGCACCGGATGCTTGCAGATCAGGCATTTCACCAAAGCCTCCCGGTCAACGGGTCTGCGCAGCTCAAATCCCTTGCGACAAACCCGGCACGATCGCTCGGGATCGTCGGGGGCTTCGGATACGTATTCGTAAATGGGCATGGGGAATGGCGCGGGCTCGGGTGGTTATGGCCCAGCGCCTGTGCGGACTTGCAAGGAAGTCCGGAAACCGGCTTACCAGCTCGATTTCGTCACTCCCGGAAGCAGTCCCGCCGAGGCATACTCGCGGAATGTGATACGAGAGAGGCGGAAACGGCGGAGGAAAGCACGGCGACGACCGGTGACCTCGCAGCGATTCACCACGCGGGTAGGGCTGGCATCGCGGGGAAGCATCGAGAGACCGACGTAATCCTTCTCCTCCTTGAGCTTGCGCCTCAGGTCGGCGAATTTATCAACGGTGTTCTGTTTGCGCTTATTGCGGGCGATCCAACTTTTCTTAGCCATGATTAGGGGCGCGCTTCATACCCCACCCACCCCCCGGTGCAAGCCCAAACTTGCCTTTTTTCGAAAATAAACCCGGCAGGCGCCCATCCAACCTCGAAATCCCCAACCCGACCGGTGATTTCAGCGCCTCATGGTTCGATGGTTCGCTGTTCCTGATCCGGCGCGACATGATCCTGAAAAGCTTCGCGCAGGACACCCTCGTGGACGACGCGGTGCAGCGGAGCGGAGTTCATCCTCAGCCTGCCGCTGGTGTGATTTTTCCAGATGGATGAGTCTTGGATGGGGGAGCATACGCGCCCTCGCGTGTCCCGAAGCGCGCCCTCGCGGTTCGGCGGTCGTTTGCAGGAAAGCCATCCATGCTATCCCAACGCACATGATGATACGAGCTTGGTTTCCGGCGGGGGCACCAGAAACAGCACGCGAGGGCGCATGCGCTCCCCTTCGCACATACGCGCCAGCCATGCAGCCACTCTTCACAATTTCTGATGCAAGGCAGAATCCACCCGAAAAAATCACGCTGGGAAATTTCCCTCCCCTCCCCGCCTCTTCGGTGTTAGCAGGTTGGCCATGCGATTCGCTTCCCTTTTCCTCGCCGCCGCCCTCGCCGCCCGTGCGGAAACCGCTGTCCCCGCCGATCCCAAGGAAGCGGCCTATCCCGCGCTGGAGCGTTTCGTGAAA
>CAMBTF010000002.1 GCA_945870545.1 Akkermansia muciniphila | reverse complement strand
AAACCGTTCGTAGGGATTTCACGCCATCTTGCGCCAGTGATGAACCGTTTGGTTCCTTGGGGTCGCTTTGACAGGATTTTTCTTCCCTGCGGTGGCTCGCTGAGAGTGGGATTCGCCAACTCGTCCCATTTAGACCGTTTGCCAAAAGTCCGCGCGCAAAAGGTGACAACAAAGTAGCGTGCGCCGCAGGCTCTGGACTGCTGTGATTATTGATTCACAGCTTTCAAGGGCGGCTTTGTTTGGCGGGACGACGGGTTGCTACCGGGTGCCTTCGTTTTTCCATCACTCACCCAAAAAGCGGCGGATAAGAACCGCAGCAGTCAAAAGCCTCCGGCGGTATGGATCTGCGCACGGACTTATGGCAGATGGTATAAAGTTGATAGCGGTCAGCTAAACCTACGGACACGGATCACGCCTCTGATCTATGAAATCAAGAAAGGCCTTACGCTCTGTGAGTAAATCAGTATAAATTCCGGCAATTGGGGTCGCGTCCTTCACGGTGCCTTTCAGCCACTCTCTGGAGGTATCCTCTAGGAATGCACAGAGCGCAGATAGTCGTTCGGCTCCCAGCGAAGAGGCTCCCCCCTTGAGTGAGTGTGCCGTCCTGGATGTGAGTTCCAGGTTCCCGGCGACCATGGCCGCCCGGATATCCTCGATCTTGCGGAGCGAGTCGTCGCGGAACAGGAGGAGGATCTCGTCGAGGGCCGTGATATTCCCGGAGAGGCTCGACTCCAACGACGTAAAGACAGCTTCGTTGAAGACAGGTGGCTTGGAATCCTTGATTGTGGGAATTTCCATTGGTGTTTTCTGTTTGGAGGACAGGCGCGTTTCGGGGACGAAGGATTCCATCATGCGGGCGAGTTCGTCGCGAGTGAAGGGCTTTAGGATGACAGAACGCATCCCCGCTTCAAGGCATCTGGTCACCGCATGCTCAGAGGAGTCCGCGGTGCAGCCGATGATGACCGGGGCGGGATGACCCGCGCAAGAGTCCGCGATGATCATCTTCGCAGACTCAAATCCATTCATAACGGGCATGGAAAGATCCATAAGCACGAAAGCGAACGACCGGCCACCGCATTCACGAACGGCTTCCAGACCGTTCTCAACGGCCGTCACTTGGCAGCCGATGCTGGTCAGGTGCTCCGAGGCCAGCATGCGGTTGATCACATTGTCTTCCGCGACGAGGACACTCAATCCCCGTAAGCCGACGTAACATTCATCCGCCGGGCGGGAAACCACGGAGAGGAGGTCTTGGCAGGCAGGCAAGGTCAGGGGCAGCAAAACAATCACCGAAGTGCCTTTTCCTATTTCGCTATGGATGGAAATCTCACCGTGAAACAAGTTCACCAGCTCTTGTGTGATGGGCAGGCCCAGTCCGCTGCCTTCCACGAAGCGATTGCGGGACGAGTTGATTTTCACAAACGGAGTGAACAGCAGGCTGATGTCACGACCCTCGATGCCGATCCCGGTGTCTTCGACGGATATCCGCATTCTTTTCCCCGCCCCCCCACATTCCGATCCTTCGTCTCCGGCCAAATCAAGGGTGACCCTCACCGATCCCGAATCGGTGTATTTAATGGCGTTTGAGACTAGATTGCCGATGATCTGCCGCAGCCTGAGATCGTCTATGATGACTCTCTCCGGAAAATCATCAGAAATCACCAGTTGTAAAGCGATCCCCCTGCGTGCGGTCTCGATACGGAAGGGGGAAAGCATATCATCCAGCATTTTCCTAATGTCGATCTCAGCGGGGTGCATCTGCACCGCCCCGCTTTCAAGTTTGGCGATCTCCAGCAGGTCGTCAAAGAGACGCAGCAGGTCGCGCCCTAATCTTTGGGCGGATACCGCGAGATCTTTATTGGCGGAATCGAGCCTCCCGCTTTTGACCATCAGCTCGAGCGTACCCAGAACGCCGTGCATCGGTGTCCGCAGCTCATGGCTCAGGTTCGAGATGTAGAGGGTCTTGTCCTTGCTGGAGGATTCGGCCTGAATTTTCTGGGAAATGAGGTGGCTTTCCCACGCCCTCTGCTCGGTGATGTCATTGATGATGCCGAGCACTCCCGATACCTCGCCCCGGTTATCGGTTAGGAGGATCCGCGACAGCTGAAGGGTGCGGTTCTGGTCCAGGCCGACCGTGGAACATACCAGTGATTCCTCCGTGCTGAAGGGCAAGGTGAAAAACGAAAGGGAAGCGCGGTTGACCGGATTCAGGGTTTCAGTAACCAGCCGTCCAATGATCGAGCTTGCCGGCTCTCCGCAGAATGTGGATCCCGCACGGTTGATCAAAGTGATGCGCCCCCGTGGATCGGTGAGGAAGATCACTTGTTTGAGGCTGTCGAGAATCGCCTGTTTGCGTTTCACATTCTCCAGCAACGTCCACTCTGCCTGCGCCCTACCGAGCGCACCGGCGATGACCTCCGCGCAGCTACCCAAGAAATCGATATGCAACGGGCTTGATCTTTTGCCGAAGCCCGGATTCATAACGGCGATGACCGCTTTGAGTGCACCGCCGACCCGCATGGGCATCCAGATGATACAATCCGCGCCAAGCAGCCAGTCCTCCGTTCCCCGAAGCTGGAGGGGTTCCTCCATCCCGTCAGCTCCAGTCACCATGGAAACCCCGTCAGCAAGCCACCGCTTGATTTTCATTTTTCCAATGATCCGCGTCAAAATCCGTGTCAAATGATCCCGGTGCTCGCCGGGGCTCGCCATCCACTGGCTGCGGAACCCCTCCGGTGCATCACCAATGAGGATAAGGTCGGCGGCCGTGGCAGAACAGAAATCAGCGATTTCGGGCATGGAGCGTGCGACGGCTTGTTCATAGCTTTCCAGATCCACGAAACGGGAGGAAATGCTTTTGAGTAGTAGCTGCGCCTCAGACCTCAGGTGCGCGCCTGACACATCCATCGTACCACCGTACATCCTGACTTGATTATTGGCTCCCGGCGGATCCTCCACCCACCAAGCGCGCAGGTAACGCCAAGCACCGCCTGCCCCCCTGAGCCTACACTCCAGGCTCTTGGAATCGGGGGAATCCCCTCCATGACCGGCCACCACGGCTTCCACCCGCGCAAGATCCTCCGGGTGAACCCTACCCTTGAATTCCTCGAGTTCGATCTCCCTGCCGTCCCAGCGAACACCCAAGAGGCGGTTCCAGCCGGATACCATATTGACCCTTGTTCCGTTCCTTTCCAGTTCCCATACCGCGATTCCCGTCGCATCGACGGCCTTCTGGAGCAGAAGGCGCATTCTCTTGTGTTTGAACTGCTCATCGCGGAGTGCCTGGGTTCTACGCCTGGACATTTCCGCATTGGTGAAAAGCTCCGCCAGCATCCGGACCAGGGTGAGTTGCTCTGTCGACCAATCCACGTGATGTCCGACGGCGTCGAAGCCGACAAAACCGAGGCATTGTTCCCTGTAAATCATCGGCACGGCGACGAGAGTGGAGATGCCTTGGGGTTCGAGAAGCTCTCTGAGCGCTCCGCATTCAGGTAGTCCCTGCACGGAGGGGATGTGGACGATTTCCCCCCTCAAATGAACATCCAGCCAATCCTCCTCGATGCCCTCCATGGGAACGCACTGGAGTTCATGGATCATCGGCTCAATTCCATGCCCACACCATTCGTGCGTATTCTGGACCGTTTTGCTAAAAAAGTCATAACTCATGACATAAGCCCTGTCCACGCTGGTAAACTTGCCGGTCATGGCCAGTGCTCGGTTGATTTCCGCGTCGATGTTTTCGGGGAGGATGTTCACGAATGTGATCGCGAGATGCATCAGGAAATCCCCAAAGGAATCCTGCACCCCCGCAGGCGGGGCTGCGCACGAAAGAGGTTCTTTATCTTTGCCGGGCATTGGATGGTGTTTGTGCGGCTTGGCTACCAATCAATACTCCGTCGAACTTACTATGCTTTGCGCCCTAGCGTGTGCGGCGGCTCGTTTTTTCCCTACGGCGGCGGTCTGAAGCGTATCCATGAGAGAATGAACGTCGAAAGGCTTCGAAATATAATCGTCCATTCCCGTCTCAAGGCAACGGGTTCGCTCCCCCTCCAGCGCGTTCGCGGTCACGGCGATGATCCTGACAGGTGCGCGTCCGGGATGTATTTCCTTCTCGATGCTGCGGATGCGTCTTGTGGCTTCATATCCATCCATCAGCGGCATCTGGCAATCCATCAATATGGCATCAAAGGTTTCCTGCCGGAACATATCCACGGCTTCGATCCCATTGCCCACGAAAATCCCGCAGCACCCGAGTTTTTCGAGATAGATCCTGACGACCATTGCGTTGACTGGATTGTCCTCGGCAACAAGAACCTTGAAGCCCAGTGGACCGATCTCCGTGTCAGCGGGTGTCGTTTCGGCGGCGGCTTGCCCGTCTGGGAAAACCGCCTCGCGAATCTGCTTGCGGCGCAACGGGCGGGCAAGGCAACGCACCCCCATATCATTGGTGTCCGCGCCCGGGCAGGTGAGGATGATGCGCGGTTTGCCCCCGCCGCCCCCATGCGGTTTTTCCATCACAAAGTCCTTTGCCCGCCCTCCGAGCCACGTACCGTCGAGGAACAGCACATCCGGCGGCGACACTCCATCTGCCAACATCCCGTCCAGATCGCTGAAGTTCGGAATTTCCAGCAGCCCCTCTTCAAGCCCGCCCATCGCCAAACGAATCGCCTCTCTATGGAATGGGTCGGGATCCGCGATCCAAATACGGATTTTACCATATTGTCGAAGATCTTGATCGGGTGCCTGCCCGGTGGCTGCGTTAAGAGGGATTCTGAACCAAAAGCGAGACCCGACGGATTGCCTATCCACGCCAATTCGCCCTCCCATCATTTCGACCAGCTTCCTGCAGATCGCCAGCCCCAGTCCGGTCCCGCCCGCCCGGCGTGTGGATGAGTTGTCGATCTGGCGAAATGGCTCGAAGATCACCGAGCAATCCGCAGCGGCAAGTCCGATACCGGAATCCATTACAGCGAACTCGATTTCCTCATCAACCGGTTCCACACGGATCACCACATAGCCCGCTTCTGAGAATTTGATGGCGTTGCCCGCCAAGTTAAGGAGCACCTGGCGCAGCCTTCCGGCGTCGCCTATTATTTTCGCCGGAAGCTGCGGATGGATCAAGATGACCAGTTCCAGTCCCTTATCTGCTGCGTCCAGCGCCAACAGATCGGCTACCCCGTCCATGAGTTCATCAATGGAAACCTCCTCCTCCCCTAGCCGAATCAAACCGGCCTCCACTTTGGAAAAATCAAGGATATCCTCGATGATCCTGATGAGGGCGCGGCCGCTATGGATTACCGTGTCGATCATCTCGATCTGAGGCGCGGCCAAGGGGCCTTCCCTGAGCACGCCGGCCATGCCCAGCACGCCATTCATGGGGGTGCGGATTTCGTGGCTCATCATCGCGAGAAATTCGCTCTTGGCCTGGTTCGCCTTCTCGGCGCGGTCGCGGGCGGCCCGCAGCTCCTCTTCAACCTCCCGGCGGCGCTCTTCCTCACGCTTCGCCACGATCATGCTACTGATCGCCGCATTGAAGGGGTCGAGCTCCTCCACAACCTCGTGATCGTAGCCACTTGGCCGGTTGGCAAGACCGATGATGCCCACCATTTCCAGGCCGTGGAAGACGGGGAGGCAAAGAAAGCAGCATGCGTGCGTTTGCTCGCCCATGGAAAATCCGGGAACTGCATCACAAACGCAATCTTTGGCGATCACCACGTCTCTGGCGCTTAGAGCCTTCCCGATCAACGCCTCGATTTTTTCGAATCCAAAACAGCCAAGTCCCAACAATGCGTTCAACCCATCCACATCATCATCCGATGACGCGCCGATGATCCCGTAGCTCTTGAGGCAAGGCTTGCCAGCGAGGTCGTTGAGTATTTCGCCAATAAAGCCGGTTTGGCTGCCCGTGTGAGCTACGACGATATCTGTCATTTCGCCGAACACCGATTCCAGCCCCCCCTCCGCGGCGATGAAATGGCTTTGGGCGCGGCGGATGCGGTTGATAAGCTGCGTGCGCTTGAAAGAAGCCTGTTCGGCTCTTTTGCGAATCTGGATATCCATCTGGGTGCCAACCATGCGCAGCGGCTTTCCGTCGCCGGCCACCGCGACGACCCGCCCCACATGTTGCACCCAATTCCATCTGCCATCCTTGCATCGGAGGCGATGTTCCGAAACATATTCCCGGACCTCCCCTTTCATGCAGCGCCTGACCGCCGCGCTGGCTTCGGGGTAATCGTCCGGATGCACCATCGAAGCCCAGCTTTCCGCCCGGTCTTTCCACTCGCCCGGTTGGTATCCAAGCATGGCCAGCAGCGCGTCCGTGTAAATCACCCTGCCGGTATCCAGATCCCAGTCCCACACACCCAGACCCATGCTCCCTAGCGCCAGCTTCCAGCGCTCTTCAGTTTGCCTTAGCTCGGAGCGCGCGACTTCGAGTTCGGTGATGTCAAGCACGGTGCCGATCATCGAGATGGGGGTGCCGTCGGCTTGCATCAGCACCTCCGCGTTGCATTTCAGGTGACGGATGTCGCCGCTCGGACGGATGATCCTGTAATGGATCGCCAACGGCATGCCTGTCGCTATCGAATCGGTGATGGCCTGCATGACACGATCCAAGTCATGGGGATGCATGGAGCGCTGGAAAAAATCCATATCCACTTCGATTTCACGCGGTTTGTAACCGTAAATCCTGAACTTCTCGTCCGACCAGTCGAGCCTGCCGGATTCCAGATCCATGCTCCAGTTGCCGAGGTGGGAGATGCGCTCCGCCTCCTTATAGGCTTCCTCTGTCTCAAGGCGTTTCATCAGGAGGCCGATCTCGCTGCCGAGGCGGTTCAACGCTTCCAAGAGGTCGGCGTCGGGTGTGATGGAAGAATCCAGGAAAAGCTCGATCACCCCGAAAAACCGATCCGTGACGGCCAAGGGAACGGCGATGGCGGATGTGAAGTGTCCGTCTCTCAGTATCTCCTTATCAACGGGATAGTCCTTGCCGCTGATTTCGGAGATCCAAAGGCTAGTTCCGGTAGCCAATGCGCGCGCCACCAGGTTGGTATCCGTGCCGAACCGGGTTCCTTCCGGATGATCCGGCGGGAGATTCCCCGCATAAGTCGGATCAAGCCGCCTCTCTGCCAGTTGCGGCTTCGATGCGTTTTTCCCGATGCTCCACCATCTGCCCTCAGCCGCACCAAAGACCTCCGCCAGATGCTCCAAGCATCGCGTAGGTATCGTATCCAGATCCGGTCCCAAGGTGATGATTTTCGCGACAATCGTCTCGATCTTGCGGCGGAATTCCTGCCGTTTGCGCTCGGATATGTCGAAACCGAGCGCGATGAAATGGGAGGCTGATCCATGGTTATCGAGGATAGGCCTCACCTCCATGCTTACCCAGTATGGATGTCCATCTTTACGGTAATTCAGGATTTCTACATCGAAGCCCTCGCCATTGCGAATCATGGCGCCCATGTGCGCCACCACCGTGCCATCGCTGCGGGATCCCTGCAGGAATGATCCGGGCTTACCCCCCATTACCTCCCCGAGAGACCAGCCAGTCATAGTTGCAAAGGCATCATTCACCCATTCAATCCTCCCCAACGCGTCGGTGATGATCACTGCGCTCGCTGTTTTTTCCGCTACCAGCGCTAGCTTGCGTGCCTGCTGCTCCCTCTCGCGGAGCAACTGGGCTTTTTCATTGAGACGCTCGTTCAATTCGCGCATCTCCTGGTTTCCGACCTTCTGGGCCTGGACCACATAGAGCATGTCCACTGTGGAATCAAAAGGCGCGAAGTCGCCGATACTCAGACCCAGCGAATTGAGTTGGTCGGGAGATTTCACCCAGGCAGTTCCGGCGAACAGCCAGGGACCTTCGGAAGAGGCCGCGATGACATGTCCGCGCAGCATTAAGCCGGCCTCGTGGACATCAATAAGCATAAGGGTTTCCTTGTGCTCATTGAGCCACGCCGCATCCAAATGGCCGGCGGGGCGCCGCAGGCCGAAAAAATCCGTGACAGGAAACCCTATCGACTCCGGCAGCAGCCGCCTCAGCGAACGCCCGCAACGCGTAATCCGCCATGTGCCGTCCCAGGCGAAGCCGAAAGGGAACGCGGATTCAAAAAACCAGTCGGGAAAATCATCCGTTGGTGGGCTGATCATGGCGGGCTTGCGGGGGATTCCCACGAAATGAGAAACACGTCGTGATCCGCGCCGGATCCGACGCTCCGCTCATGGGCAACGTGGATGGTGGTTTCGAACATCTCGCCAAGACCATAAAGAAGGCCGACGACAAAAGGCGCCAGGCCTTTGCGGGAACTCCGGTAGTGCAATCGCAGGGAATCCGGCTCCGCGTCCGAACACTCGAATTCTGGAGGTCTCAGTTCGGGAAACATCATCATGATGCGGGTGTGAAAATTCGGGAGGTTGCGCAGGAACTCCGGCAAAGTCCTGCCGCAATTCTGTAGCAGGTGGCCGTATCCCTCGCGCGCTGTTTTGAGAACCCACCACATTCCGAAGCGTTGCAGCACCGCCTCAGCAGTCATCTCAAGCTCCGAAGCCGACGCCTCGACCAGCCGATAGGTTGTTTCATCCGGATACGGCTCGTTGGAGAGAAAAACCTCGTTTACCACATCGGCTCGCTTCTTGATTCGCTCCCAGACTTGATCTCCGTGTTCCGCCAGGATCAGCTCCTTGATCGCATTGTTTACCATTCCATACATGTCATTTCGATGGGTTGCGCCATGGCTTGTCCGGTTTTCCGAGACATTCGGAAAAACGCGGGTGGTGGGATGACTGTTTCATGAAAATAAATTTTTTGGGAATCCGGCGCAACCCGTAAAAAACCGAGCAGAGCGAACATGCGGGGACGAAAAGTGGAACAACAGCATCAACGTAAAATCACTTGAAACTACCGGCCTAGACAACCAGAACCACCCACTTTGAGGATGTTTGTCAAATCGTAAAAAATGCAATATTTGCATTCAATATCGGTTTTTGCGCTATTTTTCGAGTGGAATGTGGGGGACTCTCTAAGAAGGTAATAGAACCAACGACAAATGCCCAAAAAAACCAAAACCCCGATTTCCGACAGTTCGCTGCCCGTCATTGTCATCGAGGACGACGCCACAACCTTGGAGATGCTGCGCATGATTCTCCACAGCAACGGCCTAAATCCCATACCGTTCACAACCGGTCTCGAGGCACTCAATTACATCAGGAGCCATGACCAGATCGGCGCCTTGCTCATTGACCTCTCGCTTCCCGACATGGACGGCGTGGAATTACTCCGCGAGGCCAAGAAACTCCGAAATTGTGTGCCCGGTTTTATTTTGACGGCCAGCAATGATGCGACATCCGCCGTTCTCGCAATGAAGGCCGGTGCCACGGACTACTTCACGAAACCGTTCGACGCTTTATCTCTGATCGCTACCCTGCACACGGCACTCGCACTCCGCCCAGACCAGGTGCCGCTCTACGAGGAAACTGTCAGTTTCGATGCTCGTTGGAAAGCCCCGCTCATGAAGGCCGCCATCAGCGATGCAAAGCAGGCAGCCCTCTCGAACAGCCCCGTTCTCATCCGCGGCCCCATCAGCACCGGAAAAGACGCATTGGCGCGCTTCATCCATCAGAGTTCCGCCAATTCTCAGGAAGCATTCCACGAAATCGACCTCGCAGAGACACCGGAAGAACGCGTGGAAATGCTGCTCTTCGGCCACGAGCTTTCTACTGAGGGATTGCACCGTACCGATGGCGGCGGGCGTCTCACGAAATTCAAGGGTGAAACCATGTATCTCAAAAACTTGGAAAAATTGGGACTCCGCTCACAGGCGATGCTTCTCGCATGGATAGGACAGGATATTGCCGTCGCACCGGGCAATACGGACACACAGCTGATTTGTTCCACAACAGCTGACATGGAAGAACTCATAGAGATGGGGATGTTCCGCCGGGATTTGTGGTTCCGCCTCGCAATCAGCTGCATAAAGATGCCGTCACTACGCCAACGGATCGAAGATCTTCCTATCCTCTGTGAGGAAATCCTCACATCGATTTGTATCAAAGGCAAACTACACAGACCTAGGCTGACGCGAACAGCAATGGAAGCGATCACGGACTATTCTTGGCCTTACAACTTGATGGAATTGCAGAACGTTCTCAGTTACGCCATGGCGAACACGAGAGATGGGGTGATCTCGCCTGCGAACCTGCCGATGTTCGTCACTCCCGGCGACAGTTCGACGAATTCCCTGAACATCGGTGATCCCGGTCTCTCAAGCATCGATGAAATCACGAAAGCCTCACTGAAGGCGACGCTTGACGCCTGTGGCGGCAACCGCCGTCGGGCGGCGCAACGGCTCAAGGTAAGCCTGCGCACAATCTACTACATGATCAAACGCTACGAGTTAGCTGAAACCGGCGCCTGAAGGCGACCTTTGCCCAGAATTTGAGCGTGCCTATCCGTGAGCGGATGACCTCACTGGCGTATTCGGCTTTTACTTCCAACAGGAGGGCGAGACTTCGCGCGCGAAGGCATCACAGAAGTGCAAATTATGCACTTACGAAAAGATCAATAATATGGATTTTTTGAGATTTCCGGGGTATCTAACAGAAAACCGAGAGTTGAAAATCATCAGCTAAAAAAATCCAACCCGAATTTCCAATGCTCGTGGACATCACCGAGCAAGGATAAATCTTAAGATCACCCTAAGCTCATTAGGCTTTACCGCACGAGGAAAACGCCCGGCATGCGGAGGCCATATCTACTTCATGATAAAAAGTCGAAGCCCTAAGTCAGAAAAATTCACCTGGATGCAATAGCATATTAGCCAATTAATCGTTGTAAAATAAAACACCAAATTATAATGATACGTAACGTAGCTAGACCGGCAAAGTACTTCGGATATCCTAGGCTAATCCGTCACGCCGATCGACTGGATAGCAAAGATGGCACTGAGACATATTTAGTTAAAGTATTTAATGAAGGCGATGAAACTATTATCTTACAGAGCAAGTTATCAGCACTTAAATTCGGCGCAGGTATCTTCGATGTTAATTTATGCGAGCCTGATTACGCCCGTCCACTGGATAGTGATGCAGTGGTCGCTCCGTATTCGGGTAATGAATGTTTCCTGAAATTGCATCCCACACGAAATGCCAGATCATTCTGGTTTGATGTGACCGGTGGCGTAATTTGGCGTTGCTTTCGTTTTATCGGTGATGCTGCTAGTCACCGGATCATGCGAGCGCCAGACGTTGCTGAGCAGGCGTTTCTTATGCTGGCTCGATTCCATGAGAAGCAATGCAGCCTTCCCGCCTCATTCCAACACATGTTTCGTTCTGATCCTACGGAATACCCGCAACACTATGATGCCCTCCTCGACGCCGTCTCCAGGAACCCTGAAGGGCGGGTTGAAAAATGCCACGGCGATATCAAGAATGCCATCATGGCAAACAAACAGCGCATCCCTATTTTTTCAGCGCACGGAGAGATGGGAAACGCCTCGAACCTTGTGAAGTCTTTTGTCGCTGCAGAAACCATTCCCCCCACCCTGCGTTCCAATCTCAGCTTTTGTGCGGTGAATCTCGATAGTGTTGCCCCGAGCCTGTCTCATTATGGGTCGCTCGGGGAGAACATCGTGGTTGCAGAAAGCATCGATCATACCGCTAAAGACGAACAAACCAGGCAATCTTTTACCAAGCTTAAACCCGATGCTCTTATTAGAAGTTTAGGCGATATCCTCACGCGTAATGAACATGTGCATCTTGTCCAGCGGGGTCGGTATCTTGCTCACAGCCTTGGCGTTCAATTTCTCACCGATTATATACTTGGTGATATTAAATTTCCTTCCGATTTTACCGGGCAAAATCTCCTTAGATTCCGTGAGATGTTCAGGCTTTCGTCCCGCTTAGAGGAATGCAAAAATATCATGTTGCAAGAAGAGAGAGAAATTGAGCTAGTATGACCTTCTTGACGTCTTTACCTGAATTATTTGCAAATATCTATTGATGGTCGCACCTGACGAGAAGCTGTTAGATTCCGCACGTATTGCATGGCGCAACAATTCACGCTGCATAGGCAGGTTGTTTTGGCCGTCTTTGGAACTCCATGATGCGCGTGACGCCGCTAGCGCAGAGGATGTTTACGAGGCATGCGTAAACCACCTGCGTGTTTCCACCAACTCGGGTCGTATCCGCCCCCTCATCACAGTGTTTGCTGCCGCCAGCCCTGAAAAAGGCGGGATTCGTATCCGTAATCGTCAGTTGGTTCGCTATGCGGGATATCTTCTTCCTGACGGCCGCATCCTTGGCGACCCCGAGCAGCTTTCTTTCACGAGCCATGTTCTATCGCTCGGCTGGAAAGCTCCAGCCAACCCGTCCGCATTCGACCTTTTACCATTGCTGATTGAGATCCCCGGTGAACGGCCGCGACTGTTTGATTTGCCGCCGGATTGCGTTCTGGAAGTTGAGATCAGGCATCCTTTCCTGCCATGGTTCGCCGACCTCGGTCTGAAGTGGCACGCCCTGCCGGCAGTGTGTGATATGGCGCTGGAAGTGGAAGGATTGCGATACACTGCCGCGCCCTTCAGCGGCTTTTACATGGTGACAGAGATCGGATCGCGCAATCTTGGTGACAGCTACCGCTATGACCAGACGCCGATCGTGGCGCAGCGCATGGGTCTGGATATTGAGACGAATACCTCGTTCTGGAAAGACCGCGCTCTTATCGAAATCAACACCGCGGTGTTACATTCATTTCGCGAGGACGGTGTCACCATTGTGGATCACCACACCGCCTCTGAGCAATTCATGAAACACATTGAGAACGAGAAAGCCTGCGGCCGTAAGGTTCCGGGAGACTGGCCGTGGATCGTTCCACCACTATCGGGCTCCGCCTGCCCGGTATTTCACCGCTACTATGACGGGGAAATTGCTGGGCCGCGCTTCGTACGGATGAGAGGGTGAAATCGGCGTAGATGTCCCCCAGCGTTCGCTGATACTCGCCTTTGTGGAAGGATAAGATTTCCCAAGCTTGGGTCTGACGAAAGCTTACCAAAAATCCACTCTCCTCCTAATTCCTTTGGCCTGCCACACTGGTCGTTCATCACGCCTGAGACTCGGCATTCACAGGCGTGGCCTTTTCCGCGATTACATTTTGGCGCTTACTTTTGCCAAAGGATCTATCCGGCGATTCAATACAAAAACCGCCGGTAAGAAGTGCGAAGGAGACGCTTCTCTTACGATTCACTCCCACTCGATGCTCGCGGGCGGCTTCGTGGAAACGTCGTAGAGGACGCGATTGATGCCTTTCACCTCGTTGAGGATGCGGTGGCTGGTCTCGCGGAGGATCGCGTAAGGAAGCTCGACCCAGTCGGCGGTCATGGCATCTTCGGAAATGACCGCGCGCAGGTTTGTCGCCCACTCGTAGCTGCGCTCGTCGCCTTTCACGCCGACGGTTTTCACCGGGATGAGACCGGCGTAAGCCTGCCAGACCTTGTCATACCAACCGTGCTCCTTGAGCTTGCCGATGAAGATCGCATCGCACTCGCGGATGATGTCGAGCCGTTCCTTGTCCACCACGCCCGGGCAGCGCACGGACAGTCCAGGGCCGGGAAAGGGATGGCGCTGCAGGATATCCTCTTCAATGCCCCGCGAGCGGCCCAGCGCGCGCACCTCGTCCTTAAAAAGCTCCGCGAGCGGTTCGAGCACCTTGCCCTCTGCTTGGAGTTCCAGAATTTTCGCGACCCGGTTATGGTGCGTCTTGATCACGGAAGCCTTGGATTTCGCGTTCGATGCGCTTTCAATCACATCCGGGTAAAGGGTTCCCTGTGCCAGCATTTCCGCATCCCCCACCGTGTCCCAAAAGACCTCGATGAACATGTTGCCGATGATTTTCCGCTTCTTCTCGGGATCCGCCTCACCGGCCAGCGCGTTGAGGAAACGCTCCGAGGCATCCACCGTCTCGATCTCCACGCCCATCCGTTTGAAGTTCGCCTGCACGACCTCCGCCTCACCCTTCCGCAGCAATCCGTTGTCCACGAAGATCGCGCGGACTTTCACGCCCGCCTCTTTCAGAAGTACGGCAAGCACCGTACTATCCACCCCGCCAGATACGCCGCAGACCACCTGCCTGTCGCCCACCGTGGTGCGGATGTCGTCGATCATCTCGCGCTTGAAATCATCGATCTTGAACGGAGCAAGCCCCTCCGCATGGGAGAGAAAATTTTTCAGAATGTTCAGCCCCTCGTGGCTGTGTGTCACCTCCGGGTGGAACTGGATCCCGTAAAACAACTCGTCCCATTGCAGCGAAACCGGTGTGCCGTGCTGGTTGCTGGCGATCACCCGCGCGCCATCGGGGATGATTTTCACCGTATCGGAATGGCTCATCCACACTTGGGAAACCGCAGAGATCCCCTCGTAAAGCGCGCAGTCATCCACCGGGAAAAGATCCGCCGGGCCGTATTCGCGGCGATCGCTCTTCTCCACCGTGCCGCCGAATTTCAGGTTCAGGAGCTGCATGCCGTAGCAAACGCCCAGCACCGGCACGCCGAAGGCTTTCAACGCCTCAAAATCCAGATCCGGCGCGTCCTCCTCGCTCGTACTCTTCGGCCCGCCGGAAAGGATGATCGCGCCTGGCTTGCCGATGTTCGGGAAATCCTCCAACGCATAAAGCATGGCGAAAAATCCCAATTCCCGCACACGCCGCACAATGAGCTGCGTGTATTGCGAGCCGAAGTCGATGACGGCGACGTGATTCTGATCGTGCATGTGGTGAAATCCTAAATTCTAAATTTTAAATCCTAAACGCTGCGCTCCGCACTTTCGCCTCTTCCCTTTCGGATTTCGTGCTTAGAGCTTTATGCTTTAACCTAGCGGTTGGTAGTTCGTGGGTTCCTCCGTCATCACGATGTCGTGGACGTGGCTTTCGCGGAGGCCGCCGGCGGTGATGCGGGTGAAGACGGCTTTCTCGCGGAGCTCGGCGAGGGTGGAGGCGCCGACGTAGCCCATGCCGGATTTCAGGCCGCCCATGAGCTGGAAGACGACATCGGAAAGCGGTCCTTTGTAGGGCACGCGGCCTTCCACGCCTTCGGCAACGAGCTTGCCGGAGCTGTTCTGGGCGTAACGGTCGCCTGCGCCCTTGCGCATTGCGCCAAGCGAACCCATACCGCGGTAGGTTTTGAAACGGCGGCCCTGATAGTAAACGCTTTGTCCGGGGCTTTCGCGCGTGCCCGCGAGGATCGAGCCAAGCATTACCAGATCCGCTCCGGCGGCGATGGCTTTCACGACATCACCCGAGTAGCGGATGCCGCCGTCGGCGATGACTTTCACGCCTCGCTCGCGGCAATAACCGGCGACATTCTGGATCGCGGTAAACTGCGGCATGCCCACACCGGCGATCACCCGCGTGGTGCAAATCGATCCAGGGCCGACACCCACTTTCAGCGCGCTGGCTCCGGCGGCGACGAGATCCTTCGCGCCCTGCTCGGTCACTACGTTTCCGGCCACCACCGGCCTATCGCTGAGGCCGCGTAGCATTTCGATCACGTTCATCACGTGGCGTGTGTGGCCCGTCGCCGCATCGATGAAAAGAGCGTCCGCGCCCGCTGCGATGAGCGCGAGAGCGCGTTCCTGCACATCCGGCCCCACACCGACCGCCGCGCCACAGCGGAGCTGGCCGTTCGCGTCCTTTGCGGCACTGGTGAAACGGATGCGTTTCTCGATATCCGATCCGGTGATCAGACCGACGAGATGGCCATCCGAATCCACCAGCGGAAGTTTCTCGATGCGGTTCTGGTAAAGGATGCGCCGCGCCTCCTCAAGGCCGGTCGTCGGCGGGGCGGTGATGACTTTTTCGCGCGGGGTCATCACCTCGGAAACCAAGGCGTTGGGGCGGTCGAGATAGCGCACATCGCGCCCCGTCACCATGCCTTCGAGGCGGCCTTGGCCATCCACAACGGGGAATCCGGAGAAACCGTTTTCCTCCATGATCGCGAGCACGCGCTCCACGGTATCGGTCTTGCTGACCGTGAAGGGCTTGTTGATCACCGCGCTCTCGGAGCGTTTCACTTTGGAAACCATCGCCGCCTGCTCCTCGATCGGGCACGCGCGGTGAATCACTCCCATCCCGCCCTCGCGAGCCAGCGCGATCGCGAGATCATGCTCGGAAACCGTGTCCATCGCAGCGGAAATGACCGGCAAGCCCAGCGGAATCCCGGGCGCAACCTCGGTGGAAAGATCGGCCTCGCCTGGCAGAACCGCGCTCAATGCCGGAACCAAAAGCACATCGTCGAACGACAATCCCAATGAAATCTCTGCCATGCGAAAGTCAACAGACCCGCCCGCCCGGCGGCAAGCGCGGATTCGAGTATGGGGAAAAATTTCACATACACCTGTAATGATGTATTTTCTCGATTTTTTCGTCCGGCGTGCTACCATGCGCACATGGATAAGACCCGCGTGTTCAGAAACGGAGGAAGCGTGGCCGTCAGGCTACCCGCGAAATTCGCATTGCCACCTGGCGAGATCATGATCGAGAGGAAAGACGACAAACTGATTCTCACGCCCTTGGATGCGAAAGGTTGGCCGGTAGATCTGGAGAAATGGTTCACAGGGGCTTTCGACGATTTCGAACTTCCCGAACGTCCGAAAGATTCCAGGCCCATCGACTTCTGACCATGTTTCTACTGGATACAGACACTTGCGTCCGATTTCTGCGAGACGACCCGGATGTGAAACAGCAGATCACCCGGCAAGATCCCGATCACATCTACATCTCGATCCTGACGGTTTACGAACTGCGAGTGGGCATAGAGAAAAGCACGTTACGTAAAAGCGAGAAAATCCGGGATCTGAACGCTCTTCTCGATCTGCTTAAGGTGGCTCCGTTTTCAAATTCTGAGGCTGCAGAGGCAGCCCAAATTCGCGCCGAACTCGAAAAGAAGGGCACTCCGATTGGAGCCATCGACTACCTCATCGCCGGAGTCGCGCGTTGCCACGATTGGACCCTGGTCACCGGAAATTCACGCGAATTCAAACGCGTGAAAAACCTGAAAGTCGAAAAGTGGTAGCTGATGTGTCCTTCCAACGGATGGGAAACGAATACAGAAAACGTCCAGTATTGACAGCAACGCAATCAATGCTAGCAATTCTTCAATGAGCACAACGCTAACGATACGCAACCTTGATGAAGAGGTGAAGAGGAAGCTTCGTATCCGCGCCGCCAGCCATCAGACTTCAATGGAAGCGGAAGCCCGCTCCATCCTTGCGGCAGCGGTCAACCAAGGGGAAGCGATCACCCCGCCGCGCACGCAGGGAGAGTTGCGAGCACGACTGGAAGCAGTTCGTGGAATCTGGAAAGGGCGGGCTGGCGGACGCAGCACCGATGAGATCATGCGCGAACTCAGGGGCGATGACTGAACCGGAAATCATCCTCGTGGATACCAACGTGCTCCTTGATATCACGGAGCATGACGAGCTATGGGCGGATTGGTCTCAGGAGCAGATGAGCCGCTATCTCGGGCGGATGGTGGTTAATCCGATGATCTATTCGGAACTTTGCCATGAGTCGGAAGATCCGGATGATGTCGATGCAATCCTGCTGACCCTTGGGGTGGACTTCAGGGAAATACCTCGCTTGGGGCTTTTTCTCGCCGCCCAAGCCTTCAAACTATATCGCCAGCGTGGGGGCAGCAAAACGGCGCCTCTACCGGATTTCTTCATCGGTGCCCACGCTGCCGCACTGGGAATCCCGATCATCACGCGGGATGTCGGTCGTTATCGCACTTATTTCCCCGGAGTCGAACTAATCTCTCCTTGAGAAAGGAAAGGGAAGCCGAGCTGGAAGATAAACTATCCATCTGTCACATCCACAGCAGTCCCACCCGCTCCACCTTCACATCCGTGCGCGTGGGCTTGAGGGTTTCCTTTTCGAGGGCGAGCGTGAACGGATCGAAGGTTCGTCCGATTTCCTCAACATCTTTCTCCAGCACCTTGCGGATCGCTTCGACCTCATCCTGGATCCCGGCGATTTTCGCCTCGGCGTTCGCTACGTCCTGATGCTGCTTATATGCCGTGGTCGCCTTGGTGATGGATGTGGTGCCGCGCGTCAGGCCGCCGAAGCCGGATTTCCTGCCGAAGACGGATTTCAGGATACCGCCGAGCACGGAAATACCCGCCTGCATCTTCGCGGAGCCGGCCTCGGCTTTTTGCTTGGAAAGCTGCGCCTCCGCCGTACGCAGGCGTCCTTCGAGGACCTTGGTTTTCTTCTCCGCCGCCTCGCGCGCTTTGGCCAAGGCACCGTCCCTGCCCTCATGCGCGGCATGAATGAGACGCGCCCGGAAATCCGCCTCCGATTCGCCGAGTTTTCCCCAGACCTTGAGCGACGGGCACGACCAGATCTCGGCGCGTTCCTCGCGGTAGAGATCGTCCGCAAAATCCTTCACCACTGCTGTGTAATTCTTCGCGTTCATTGCGTATCCGGGCAGCTCCGCGAAAGCGATTCCCTCCTCGGGATGACCCTTCAACGTTTCCGGCAGGACGGTGTCCGTTGATTCCCAGTTAATCCCGCTGGCGAGGATGGGATTCACCTTCGCCACCTTGCGGCTGCCCTCGACGTTGGCTTTCGCGAGTGAGAAATGCACGGTGGCTTCGCGGTAGAGGAAGGGAATATATTTGCCGCTATCCGAGGCCGCGAAAAGCTCGGTCACGCCCGCGCCAACTACGGGTCTCGTAGTATTTCCCGCCGGGATGGAGGAGCGCGCCATCGGGTTGAAATCCTCAGCCGCTTGCGCTTTTACCGGGACGAAAGCCGCCCGCTTCGGATCCATCAGCCCCTTGATCTGGCCGCGCGTCAATGGCCCTGTTAGATAGCTCATCACCCAGCGGACATGGAACAGCACCGGCTCGTCCTCGTGGACGTTGTTCATTAGGAAAACCCGGTTCCCCAAGCCCGAGAGTAGCGTCTCCATTTCCTTGCGGTTGAACTTCGCGTTCTGCGATCCCGCCGCGCCCTCCAGCCCGTCGAGCACGCGGAGCTTGTCGCGCTCTGTCTGGAGCCGTCCGAGAAACCATGTGCCGATGTTCGATAGCGCCTTGTAATCGAGATCGACCGGGTTTTGCGTGGCGAGAAGGCAGCCGAGTCCGAAGGCGCGCCCCTGTTTCAGCATGGTCATCATCGGGCGCTTCGAGGGCGGGTTCGCGGAGGGCGGCAGGAAGCCATAGATCTCGTCCATGTAGAGCAGCGCGCGGAGCGAGGTCGTGCCGCGCTGCGTCCGCATCCAGCCGACCATCTGGTTGAGCAGCAGGCTTACGAAAAACATCCGTTCCGCATCGCCAAGGTGGGCGATGGAAAAGATGGAGATGCGCGGCTTGTTGTCGTCGCGGTAAAGCATTTTCCCGATGTCGAGCGGCGCGCCCTCCAGCCAGGCGGAGAAGCTCGGCGAGGCGAGGAGGGTATTGAACTTCATCGCCAGCGCCTGTCGCGATTTCTCGGGGAAAAAGGTTTCCAGATCGATCACGCCGATCTTGCCGAAGCCGGGCCGCTGGATCTGCCCGATGAGTTTTTCCAAATCCAGCCCCCTTCCCTGCTTCCACTCGCTGAGGAAAATCGCGGCTAGCAGCGCTGCTTCCTGGCCATCAGAACCCACGCCGATCAGCGATAGCAAGCTGCCCACCGTGCTGCCCACGGTTTCACCTAACAGCTCGCCGTCCTCCATCACCTCGGCGGGCGGCACGCCCAGCGAGCTGAGGATGGAAACCGGAATCCCCGCCGTGCTGCCGGGCGTGAAGATATTGACGTCGGTCTTCTCCCGGAAGCGCGCGATCCTGCCCGCATCCTGCCCCCAATCCTCGAGCCCCTTTTTCCACATCGCCGCCGTCTTGGTGGCATGCTCCTCCACGGTGATTCCCTTCTTCGCCGCGTCATCCACGTTCACCCATGGCTGGAAACTTTTCCCATCCAGCTCCGGAAAGGTCAGCAGCAGGTTGGCGATGTCGCCTTTCGGGTCGATCACGATGGCGGGGATATTGTCCATCGCCGCCTCTTCTAACAGCGCGAGGCACAAACCCGTTTTCCCGGAACCCGTCATCCCTAGCACCACGCCATGGGTGACGAGATCCTTCGAATCATACATCACCGCCTCCGCCGTGACCGTTTGGGTATCGTGGTTGTATTCCTTACCCAGATAAAATTGCCCCAGCTTCTCGTAGTCGAAAACTTGCTCGCTCATAGCGCCATCATTTTGCGCGGCGCACGGCGGAGCGCCAGCCATTTTCGGCAACTACTCCGCCAGCCTGATCATGAGGCGCTTAAGCTCATTCCCCTTCATCCCGGCGAGCCTGTTGTTCGGCAGCGAATTGGGTCGTCTCTGAAGTGCGCAAAGCAGGGGGAGCACACGCGCCCTCGCGTGTCGTTTCCGACGCCCCCGCCGGAAACCGGCTGGCGATAGTGCGGCATCGTTTTGGCTCAACGGCGCACAAGATCTTTCCCGGCCAGCGGACTGCGAGGGCGCACTCCGCGACACGCGAGGGCGCGTGTGCTCCCCTGTCGCAGTGCGACAAAACGTCGCAACAAACTGCGCCATATCGTATTGAATCACCCCAGTACGCTAGCGACGTGATCTACAAAAATCCTTTTAAACAATAGGATGTAGCCCCGTCCTCCCAAAAAGGCACAACCCCTGCGAAAGGCACCATAGCAACCAACAACAACTCCCATGTCAAAAATTCTAGGAATCGACCTCGGCACCACCAACTCCTGCATGTCCATCATGGACGGCGGCGAACCCACCGTTCTTGAAAACTCGGAAGGCGCCCGCACCACTCCATCCGTTGTCGCCTTCGCGAAAAACGGCGAGCGCCTCGTCGGCCAAGCCGCAAAACGCCAGGCCGTCACCAACCCGAAAAACACGATCTTCTCCGCGAAACGCCTCATCGGCCGCAAGTTCTCCGAACTCACCGATGCCGATAAGCGCATGCCTTACAAGATCGTCGCCGCCTCCAATGGCGACGCCCACATCCAGGTCGAAGTGGCCGGTGAAACAAAAACCTACTCCCCACAAGAAATCGCGGGCATGGTGCTCGGCAAACTGAAAGCCGACGCCGAAGCGAAGATCGGCGAGAAAATTTCCCAAGCGGTGATCACCGTCCCCGCCTACTTCAACGACTCCCAGCGCAATGCCACCAAGGCCGCTGGTGAGATCGCCGGCCTTGAGGTGCTCCGCATCATCAACGAACCGACTGCCGCCGCACTCGCTTACGGCCTCGACAAGAAATCAGATGAAAAAATCGCCGTCTATGACCTCGGCGGCGGCACCTTCGACATCTCCGTCCTGGAGATCGGCGACGGCGTGTTCGAAGTCCTCGCTACCGACGGCGACACCCAGCTGGGCGGCGACGATTGGGACAACACCCTCATCGAGCACATCGTCGGCGAGTTCAAAAAAGATCAAGGCATCGACCTCTCCGGCCAGCCCGACGCGCTCCAGCGCATCAAGGAAGAAGCGGAGAAAGCGAAGATCGCCCTCTCTTCCAGCCAGTCCTACGACATCAACCTCCCCTTCATTACCGCCGACGCCACCGGGCCGAAGCACATCCAGCTCACCATGTCCCGCTCCAAGCTGGAGCAACTCACCGACAAGCTTTTCGAGCGCACCAAGAAACCCGTCCGCGATTGCCTCAAGGAAGCCGGTGTTTCCGCCTCGGACATCAACGAACTCGTCCTCGTCGGCGGCATGACCCGCATGCCGAAAGTCGTCGAGATCGCCCGCGAACTCGCCGGTCAGACCCCTCACCAAGGCGTGAACCCGGACGAAGTCGTCGCCATCGGCGCGGCCATCCAGGGCGGCGTGCTGCGCGGCGATGTGAAGGACGTCCTCCTCCTCGACGTCACTCCCCTTACCCTCTCCATCGAAACGGAAGGCTCCCGCGCCACCCCGATGATCGAGCGCAACACCACGATCCCCGCCAAGAAATCCCAGGTTTTCTCCACCGCCTCTGACAACCAGCCCGCCGTGGACATCCGCATCTCGCAGGGCGAGCGCCCGATGTTCATCGACAACAAGCTGCTCGGAAACTTCAAGCTCGACGGCATCTCCCCCGCCCGCCGCGGCGAGCCGCAGATCGAGGTCACCTTCGATATCGATGCGAACGGCATCCTCCACGTCTCCGCCAAGGACAAGCAATCCGGCAAGGAGCAGAAAATCTCCATCCAGGGTTCATCCGGACTTTCCAAGGAGGAGATCGAGAAAGCCAAGCAGGACGCCGAAGCACACGCCGAGGAAGACCGTAAGCGTGTCGAGAAAGTCGATGCCGTCAACAAGGCCGAGAACCTCGCCTTCTCCGTCGAGAAACAACTCGGCGAACTCGGCGACAAGGCGCCCGCCGAACTGAAGTCCGCCCTCGAGGAAAAGGTCAAAGCCGTCCGCGACGCGATCTCCAGCGATGACGTCGAGAAAATCAACGCCGCCTCCACCGAACTAGAAGGCCAGCTCCAAGCCCTCGCCGCCGCCGCCCAACAGGCCGGTGCCGCCATGGGCGCAGACCCCGACATCGAACCAGCCGCCGACTCCGGTGAATCCAACGAGCCGAAAAAAGCCAAAGGCAAAGTCGTCGATGCTGAGGTGGTGGATTGAGACACAAGACTGCAAGAAATAAGACACAAGATAAGTATCTTCCGATCAATTTACTAACTTCGGTAAATTGATCCAAGAACACCGACCATGAAGAAATCTGTCATCTCCAAGCTCCTCACGGAACTCGAACAAGTCGTCCAGACCGAGTTCCAGACCGAGTTCCAGTCCGGCGTGGAATTTTGGTTGGCACGCGACCTCCAGAAGATTTCCGATCATTTTACTGAGGAGAGTGTAATAATCCCCCTGGGCAAGGGAGATCAGCCAAACGAGCGAAGCTCCTTGGACTGCGGCAGCCTGCTGCCGCTTTCCGCAAGGCAGCCTGCTGCGAGCGGGTCGGCATTGGCACGCAGGAGCCGGACAAAACCTCAGTCCTCCGCCGTGGACAGCCAGCCTTCGCTGAAGCTACGGCGGGCAGGCAGGCTGTCACACGGAAAGCTGCAGCAGGCTGTAGCAGTCCAAAGCCTTCGGCGCCCATGGACGCCCGATCATTTTGCCGGACTCAGGAAATTGATACCGCAATTCACCTTTTCCAATTCTCACTTCTCACTCGCCACTTCTGAATCGTGATGACTCTCGAATCCAAACACCAACGCCTCGCCGCGCTGCGCCCGCTCTCCCCGGAGTCGGTCGCCAGCCTTGCGGCGGCGTGGGATGTGCGGATGGTTTATGAGTCCAACTCCATTGAGGGCAACTCCCTCACCCTTCGCGAGACGGAACTGGTTCTTTCCAAGGGCGTCACCGTTTCCGGAAAGCCGCTAAAGGATCACCTCGAGGCCGTGAACCTCGCGAAAGCCTGGGAACAGGTGAAAGCCCTCGCCCAGCCCGGAGCCGAACTCACGGAACGCGATCTCCTTGATCTGCATGAGATTTTGCTGACCCGTATCCAAGATGAGTCCAATGGGACTTATAGGACTTATGCGGTGCGTGTTGCGGGTTCAAATCACGTTCCCCCGAATGCCATGAAAGTCCCCGACCTGATGGAAGCCCTCTTCGCGGAGACCAAGGCGATGGCAGATCCCATCGAGAAAGCCTCCCGTCTCCACCACGGCATCGCCTCCATCCATCCCTTCGCGGACGGCAACGGCCGCACCGCGCGCCTCA
>CAMBTF010000001.1 GCA_945870545.1 Akkermansia muciniphila | reverse complement strand
GCGTCCGCATGGGCGGGGATGGTCTGGAGCGGGATCAGCTTGGCTTGCGGGATGTGGTCGATCTCCCATTCCTCCTTTTCGCGGACATCGATGAGGAGGGCGTTGAGGTTCCCGGAGTCGAGGCGGGCTTTGAGTTCGGCGGGGGTGATGGTTTGCATGGCGGGGTCTTGGATTTCGCAGGAGGGATTTGCGTGGGTTTCTGGATTGGAAACGGAAGTGATCGTGGGATTTTTCCCGCAGAGGCGGCAAGCGGGATCGTGCGGCAGTTTCAGGGATCGGAAGGAAGTACGAAGGGCATCGTAGATCAGGATTTTCCCCAGCGGCGGATCGCCGATGCCGAGGAGGAGCTTGATCGCCTCCAGCGCCTGCAGGGAGCCGATGATGCCGGGCAGGACGCCGAGCACGCCCGCCTCCGCGCAGGATGGGGCGGAGCCGGGCGCGGGGATTTCCGGCAGCAGGCAGCGGTAGCACGGCCCGCCGAGGTGGGGGGCGAAGACGGTCATCTGCCCGTCGAAGCGGTGGATCGCCCCATAGACCAGCGGTTTTTTCAGGAAAAAAGCCGTGTCGTTGGCGAGGAAGCGGGTGGGGAAATTGTCGGAGCCGTCGAGGATGATATCGTAGTTCTCCGCGATGGAGAGGGCGTTTTCCGGAGTGAAGCGGACAGGGTGGAGATCGAGCGCGATGTGAGGATTCGTCTCCCGCAAACGCGCGGCGGCGGATTCCGTTTTCGCCATACCGACGGTGGCGTCGGAGTGGAGGAGTTGGCGCTGGAGGTTCGAGGAATCCACCGTGTCGGGATCGAGTAAACCGAGCCGACCCACGCCGGCGGCGGCAAGGTAAAGCGCGGCGGGCGAGCCGAGTCCACCCGCTCCGATGAGCAGAACGGAAGCGTTTTTCAGGCGCAGTTGCCCGGCCTCACCGATCTCCGGGATCAGGAGGTGGCGGGAGTAGCGGGCTTTCTCTTCGGCGCTGAGCACGCTCTCCGGTAAACCCTAAACCCTAAACTTTAAACCCTAAAGAGTTCGGTTGCGCGCCGGGTGATCCCATTTAACCATCCGCCATGGCACTGGCATTTTCGACACATGAGTTAAGAGTTGGTGAGAACGCGCCGCCCTTCGAGCTTCCTGACGCATGGGGAAATAAACATTCCTTGCAGGCTGTGGCGGGCAAGGAAGGCACCTTGGTAGTTTTCGCCTGCAACCACTGCCCCTTCGTGATCCATCTCGCCAAGGAACTCGGCGAGTTGGCGCGGGAAATTTCCGTAAAGGGCGTAAACACAGTCGTGATCAATTCGAATGATCTCGTGAACTTTCCCCAGGACGGCCCCCTGCCGATGAGGAATTTCGCCCAGGAATACAGGTGGGATTTTCCCTACCTGATTGATGAGTCCCAGACGGTCGCGAAATCCTACGGCGCGGCCTGCACACCGGATTTTTTCCTTTTCAACGCGGAAGGCCGCCTCTCTTACGCTGGGCAGTTCGATGGCGCACGTCCACGCTCGGGTGAGAAAGCGACGGGCGACGACCTCCGCCATGCGGCCGGTGAAATGCTCGCCGGGAAAGCCCCGCATAAGGGCATTCCAAGCAGCGGTTGCAGCATCAAATGGAAGCCCGGCAACGAGCCGAGGTGGTTCCGCTGAGGCTGATCAATCCCTGCGTCCGAAAAGCATGGATACGTAGTAGAGCAAGGTGGCGAGCGAGCCGATGGCAGCTACCACATAAGTCATGGCGGCCCAGTAGAGCGCGTTTTTCGCTTTGTCATGATCCATGGACGAGGAAACCCGCGAGCCTTCCAGCCAGACAAGGGCGCGGCGGCTGGCATCGAACTCTACCGGCAGCGTCACGAAAGCGAAAAGCGTGGTGATGGCAAACAGCGCTACCCAGACGTAAAGCAGGGCGGGCGTGTTGAAAATCCCCGCACCTACGATGCTGGCGATGAGGAAGATGTTCAGCGTATTCCCAGCGAACTGCACGGCGGGCACCATCTTCGAGCGCATCGTGAGCCAAGCATACGACTTCGCATGCTGGATGGCGTGGCCGCACTCGTGGGCGGCGACGGCGGCGGCGGCGATGCTGTTCATGGCATATACCTCCTCACTCAGGTTCACTGTCTTGTTGGTCGGGTCGTAGTGATCGGTGAGTTTTCCGGGGGTGTGGATCACCTTTACGTCCGTGATGCCGTTTTCGCGAAGCATCGTCTCCGCGATCTGGGCTCCGGTGAATTGGATAGGAATCTGTGAGTATTCGTGGAAACGGCGTTTCAGCGTACTGGAGACGATCCAGCTCGCGAGGGCGGTGGCCACGAAAATGATGATGTAGGTAGGAGAGAAGCCGTAGAAGGAGGTTGCGATTATTTCTGTCATGGCAGTAGGATAGATGGATTTCGAGTTGTCGCAAACAATAGCGACACCGATAGCGTATTTATCTACGGAAACGGCATTACCTTTCAGATATCGTTCCGGATCAGGCGGAAACGGTCGTGATAAAGGCCGCCGTTGAATTTCCGGCAGCAGGTGTAACAGGCGACAGCGCGGCGGAACGGGCGGACGCGTGCGATGACCTGCAGGCAGGAAGGGCATGCATACGCGTATTTGCGTTTCATCTTCCGGGATTTGAGGGGGAGCGAGTGGTAGGGCTGCTCGTCGGGGATGCCAAGTTCCGCGCAAGCGGCGCGCCACTCCGGGCCGTGCGGGTCGATGTGGCGCCGCCCGCAGCGCTCGTAGGCGAGGAGATGGGCGAACTCGTGCTTCAGCGTCCGCCAGACATCCGCATCGGAAAAATCCTTGAGCTTCGGATTCATCTCGATGCCACGCGAAGGCCACCATGCCCGGCCGGCGGTGGTGCGCATGCGCGGGTTCCACGTGACTTGGACTTTTTTCGCCAACTCGGGCAAACCGAATGAGAGTGCCTGCTCCTGGCACCAGGCGGTCATGCCGGAATCATGGAGGGAATCCGGCGCGCGCCGGACGGGCTTTTGCGAGACAACACTCGTCGACCGCAACCATGCGGGGAATCGAAATTCCAGTTGCGCGAAGCGTTTTGGCATCCCTCACAACGTTAGGTATTTCCCCGTCCACTTGGCAAGCCTGCCGTTAGGATTTTACCACTCCCGCATGCAATCTGCGGCGGGCAGGAAATCCGGAAGAAACTTACCGATTTACCAGGCATGCTGCCGTTTCCGAAGAGGAGGCATGATGAACATACGTGAGTGAAGGACAACGCAGGAATGGACCTTCACGGACCGGGATAGGAACTTACAACCCGCAAAGCGGCAAAGGATCAAAACTGGGCATATCAGCGCGTGATACCGGAACGGGGGATCCGGTTCGATCAATCTTTTCGCGTCAGTTCCACGAACACGTCTTCGAGGGTGGCTTCATGGCGGAAGAGGCAACGAAGCGGCCAGTGATGGTGGGCTGCGATGGCGAAGAGGGACTCACGGGTGTCGGTGCCGGAATCGGCCCAGACCATGAAACGGATCCAGCCATCCTCCATCTCCTCGGAGGATACCTTTTTCACATACGGCAGCTCGGCGAGAAGGGGCGTAGCAACATCCGCCGGAGCTTGCAGCTCAACCTGCACGCGGCCGGCGGCGCGCATTTTGGAAATCAGGTTCTGTGGGGTGTCGGCGGCCTTGATTTTCCCGCCGTCGATGATGATCACCCGGCTAGCGATCATTTCCACCTCGGAAAGGATATGGGTGGAGATCAATACGGTGTGGTTGATGGCGAGGTGCTTGATGAGCTCCCGGATCTGGCGGATCTGGATGGGGTCAAGGCCGTTCGTCGGCTCGTCGAGGATCAGCAAGTCCGGCTGGTGGACGAGGGCGTCCGCGAGGCCTACGCGCTGGCGGAAGCCTTTCGAGAGGGTTTTGATCATTTTCCGCCGGACTGCCTCAAGGCCGCAGGTGTCGATCACGTGGGAGACGCGGCGGCGGGCGTCGCTGTTGGAAAGTCCCTTGATTCGGGCGCGGAAGGACAGGTATTCGCGGACGCGCATGTCATCATAGAGCGGGACGTTCTCCGGCATGTAGCCGATGCGTTTCCGCGCCTCGATGGACTGGCGGAAGATATCGAATCCGGCGACGGTGGCGGAGCCGGACGAGGGTGGCAGGTAGCCGGTGAGCATCCGCAGGGTGGTGGTCTTGCCCGCGCCGTTCGGACCGAGGAAACCAATGATCTCCCCCTTCGCTACAGAAAAGGAGACATCGCGGACGGCCAGATGGCGTCCGTAGCGTTTGGAGAGGTTGTTGACTTCGATCATCGGGGCAGGGGCGGGGGGATATTTTCAGGCGGCGAAGGTTGACGCAAGCCCTCTCGCCCTTTAACAAACTCCCCGCGCGTTGCCGGAGAGATCGTTTTTCGCCTCTCCAAACAGCCCGCCACACAAGCATTCCCATGAACTCTACGGTTTCGGCGCGCCTCAATTCAGATCTATTAGAAGAAAAATACGCACAGTGGTGCGAGGATCCGCGCTCGGTGGAGGGCACATGGTCGGCTTTTTTCGAAGGCTTTGAACTGGGCGTTTCCCAGGCGAAAGCGAAAGGCGGACAAACTGCGGAAGCGGGCGCGGAGACTGTTCCCGCCGCAGATCTCGAGTTCAACGGCAAGGTCGTCGGCCTGATTTACAACTACCGCACGCTCGGCCACACCCAAGCCCAGATCAATCCACTCGATGAGAATCCGGAGATCAACCCGCGCCTGAGCCTGAGCGAATACAACTTCACCGAAGCGGAGATGGAGCGCGAGGCCTCGAACCCGTTTTTCCTACGCGGCGCGAAAATGAAGCTGCGCAACATGGTGGCGGCGCTCAAGACGACCTACTCCGGCAAAATCGGCTTCGAGTTCATGCACATCCACAACACCACCGTGCGCCACTGGATGCGCGAGCGGATCGAGCAGCATGGCTCGCGAGGTGTGGAGAAAACCTTCGAGATGCAGGTGAAATCCCTGCGCTGGCTGCTGGAGGCGGAGTCGTTCGAGAATTTCCTAGCGAAAAAGTTCCTCGGCGAAAAGCGCTTCTCACTGGAAGGCGGCGAGGGTGCGATGGTTGTCCTCAACGCGCTTTTGGAAAGCTGCCCGAAGCAGGGCGTGCTGGAAATCGAGATGGGCATGGCTCACCGCGGTCGCCTCAATATCCTGGCAAATTTCGTCCGCAAATCCCTCACCACGCTACTTTACGAATTCACGCCCGATTACGAGCCCGGCCTCGTCGCCGGCGATGGCGATGTAAAATACCACCTCGGCTACGAGAGTGTCCGCGAGTTCCCTGACGGAAATGTCCGCGTCAGCCTTGCGGCGAACCCCAGCCACCTCGAGGCCGTAAACCCGGTAGTCGAGGGCAAGGCCCGCGCCCGCCAGCGCGTGATCGGCGATGACGGCGTTTCCACCGACCGCAAGCGCGTGCTGCCCATCCTCATCCACGGCGACGCCGCCTTCGCGGGCCAAGGTTCCGTCGCGGAGGTGCTGAACCTTTCCCAACTCCCCGGCTACCGCACCGGCGGCACGATCCACCTCATCATCAACAACCAGATCGGCTTCACCACCATGCCCGCCGACGCCCGCTCCTCGGCCTACGCCACGGACGTCGCGAAAATGATCGAGGCACCCATCCTCCACGTCAACGGCGAGGATCCGATGGAGCTTTATTGGGCGGCGACTTTCGCGCTCGAGTTCCGCCAGAAATTCGGGCGCGACATCGTGATCGACATGTATTGCTACCGCCGCCAAGGCCACAACGAGGCGGATCAGGCGGCGTTCACCCAGCCGCTGGTATCTAAGCAGATCGCCGCGCGCGAAACCTTCGGCCAGGTTTACAAACGGTATCTCGTCACCGACGGAGTGCTTTCCCAAGCCGATGCCGACGCGCTCGAGCAGGCGATCTGGGATCGGCTTGAGGCTGGCCACAAGAAAATGATCGAGATGTCCGAAGCGGGTGACCGCACGGTGTTTAGCGGCTCCACCGCCATCATCCAGCCGCCCTATTCCCACGCTCCGGTGCCGACCGGCATTTCCCGCGATATGCTCCAGAGCATCGGGAAAACCCTCACTTCCGTGCCAGACGGCTTCACCCTGAACCCCACGCTAGAGAAACACTTCCTCCCGCGCCGTGCCGAAGCCTTGGCAAGCGGCGGACCCTTCGACTGGGCGTTCGCGGAATCTCTCGCTTTCGGCGCGCTGCTATTGGAAGGCTCACCCGTCCGCCTTTCCGGCCAGGATTGCCGACGCGGTACTTTCTCCCAGCGCCACGCGGTGTTCTACGATTACGAAACCCGCGCCCGCCACATCCCGCTGCAGCACCTTTCCGGGCAGCAGGCGAAATTCTGTGTTTACAATTCACTGCTCTCGGAGTTCGCAGTGCTCGGTTTCGACTACGGCTACTCGCTGAGCTACCCGGAAATGCTGATCCTCTGGGAAGCGCAGTTCGGTGATTTCTCGAACGGTGCACAGGTCATCATCGACCAGTTCATTTCCTCGGCGGAATCGAAATGGCAGACGCCGTCCGATCTCGTGATGCTGCTGCCGCACGGCTACGAAGGCATGGGCCCCGAGCACTCCAGCGCGCGCCTCGAGCGCTTCCTCCAGCTCTGCGCGGAGGATAACCTGATCGTCGGAAATTTCTCCACACCCGCCCAATACTTCCACGCCCTGCGCCGCCAGAAACGCCGCGGTTTCCGCAAGCCGCTCATCCTGATGACCCCGAAAAGCCTGCTCGGCCGCCCGGAAGCGGTCTCCTCGGAGGCCGATTTCCTCGAAGGCTCCTGCTTCCAGGAAGTCCTGCCGGATCCGATGGCGTTCGAGAACCCGGCGGATGTGAAACGCGTCGTCTTCTGCACCGGCAAGGTCTTCTATGACCTCGCCGCGCACCGCACCGCCGCCGGCATCACAGACACCGCGATCATCCGCATCGAGCAGCTCTATCCTTTCCATGGCGAAATGGTCGCCGCTCTTTCCGCGCAATTCCCGCAGGTGTCGCGCTTCGTCTGGTGCCAAGAGGAGCCGCGCAACATGGGCGCATGGTCCTACATCGAGCCGCGCATCGAGGAAGCCCTCGGCGCTCGCCCGCTCTACGCCGGCCGCAAGCCCGGCTCCAGCCCTGCCGCCGGCTCAAAGGCCATGCATTACCGCGAGCAAAAAGCCCTGCTCACCAAAGCTTTCGAAATCTGATTCCACACCAACTCCCCTCCCATCATGGCCATCGACATCAAAGTGCCCGCCGCCGGCGAATCCATCACCTCCGCAAACATCGCCAAATGGTACAAAAGCAACGGCGACTCCGTCAAAAAAGGCGAGCCGCTCGTAAGCCTTGAGACCGACAAGGTTTCCAACGAACTCGAGGCCGAGGCCGACGGCATCCTCACCATCACCGTCGGCGAGGGCGAGGAAGTCTCTATCGGCACGGTGATCGGGAAACTCGAAACCGACACAGCGCAACCCGTCGCCGCGCCCGCACCTGTTGCAGAAACCCCCGCAACCCCTGCACCTTCCACGCCGCCATCCGGCACACCCGTCGAGATCAAGGTGCCCGCCGCCGGCGAATCCATCACCTCCGCGAACATCGCCGCCTGGCGCAAGAAGGATGGCGACCGCGTCGAGAAAGGCGAAATCCTCGTTTCCCTCGAAACCGATAAGGTCTCCAACGACCTCGAAGCCCCGGTTTCCGGCACTCTCCATATCCTCTCCCCCGAAGGCGAGGAAGTCGCCATCGGCAAGGTGATCGCGACAATCACCCCCGGCGCCACCGCAGCGCCCTCCGCCGCTCCGCAAGCCGCTGCACCCGCTCCTGCTGTCGTCCCCTCCCCTGCCCCGCGCCCCGTACCCGATCTCACTGTCGTTTCCGCCCCCGCCGCGCCGGAAAAACCCTCCGCGCCCGTCACCGAAGGCCGCACCACACGGAAAAAAATGTCGATGCTGCGCCGCAAGATCGCGACCCATCTCGTCAATGCCCAGCAGACCGCCGCCATCCTCACCACCTTCAACGAGGTCGATATGACCGCCGTCATGGAGCTCCGGAAAAGCGTGCAGGAGGATTTCCTGAAAAAGCACGGCGTGAAGCTCGGCTTCATGTCCTTTTTCGTCAAAGCCGTCACCCAGGCACTCAAAGACGTGCCATCCATCAACGGCCGCATCGATGGCACGGATGTCATCGAGAACCACTTCTACGACATCGGCGTCGCCATAGGCACCGAGAAAGGCCTCATCGTCCCCGTGCTCCGCGACTGCGACCAGAAATCCTTCGCCCGCATCGAGCAGGACATCCTCGACTACGCCAAAAAAGGCAAGGAAGGCAAGATCGCCATCGAGGATTTGCAGGGCGGCGTGTTCACCATTTCCAACGGCGGCACCTACGGCTCGCTCCTCAGCACGCCCATCCTCAACCCGCCTCAAAGCGGCATCCTCGGCATGCACACCATCCAGCAGCGCCCCGTCGCCCTCAACGGCCAGGTCGTCATCCGCCCGATGATGTACCTCGCCCTCAGCTACGACCACCGCCTCGTCGATGGCAAAGAGGCCGTCACTTTCCTCATCCGCATCAAGGACGCGCTGGAAGCCCCGCATCGGCTGATGCTGGATCTGTGAGGAAACTTCCGGCTTGGCCGGATGCACCGTAACTGTCCGCGTATTTTACCCGCTAAAAGGATGCTAAATTCACGGCACGAGCCGTGTGGCGGTAGCTGTCTGATATCGCGTAAATTTCAGCTTAGCGGATTCCTCGCACACCTGATCTACGACTCTACCTCATCCAACGCGAATCGATGCATTTCCTAGCTTGATCGCCATGGATTCTCAGCATGAGGAAAATCCTTGCCTTCCGCCCTTTTCCCCGCTTCATTTCGCGCACCTAGGACGGGCTGGCGATGAACGCTGGCTCCATCCCTTACCAAAATGAGCGTAAAAGCAGAACAACAAGCCATCGACCTCGCGTCGTATAAAATCAACGAGAATGACACCGGCAGCGCCCCTTACCAAGTGGCATTGCTAACCAAGCAGATCCTGGATCTCACCGAGCACCTGCTGATCCACAAGAAGGATTTCTCTTCCCGCCGCGGACTCCTGAAAATGGTTTCCCAGCGCCGCAAGCTACTTGATTACATCAAGGGCAAGAGCGAGGAAAAATACCAGAAGCTCATCGGGGATCTCGGTCTCCGCCGCTAATAACCAACGATTTTCGCAAAAGCAGCCACGGGAGCCTCTCCCGTGGCTGTATCGCAAAAAGGGTGCGCGTTTTTTGACCGCCCCCTCGGGAAAGTCCCGGAAAAACTGATAGCCCGGATCGCACACGGCGGCCCGGCTTTGACGCAAGCAACAAGAAGAAAACAAAAAAGAATATGAACATCCAATCAGTCACGATTGATGTCGGAACGAATCCGATGACCATCGAAACCGGCAAACTTGCCAAACTTGCGGACGGTGCCGTTACCGTCCGTTGCGGGGAAACCATCATCCTCGTCACCGCCGTCTCCGCCACCAAGGTGAAATCAGGCCAGACCTGGTTCCCCCTTTCCGTAGAATACAAGGAGAAGGCCACCGCCGCCGGTGTCTTCCCCGGTGGCTACTTCAAGCGCGAAGGCCGCCCCACCGAAAAGGAAATCCTCACCTGCCGCATGACGGACCGCCCGCTGCGCCCGCTGTTTCCGAAAGGCTACCTCTATGAAACGCAGATCGTCGCCATCCTGCTCAGCGCGGACGGCATCAACGATTCCGACATCCTCTCGATGAACGGCGCTTCCGCCGCCCTCGCAGTTTCCGACATCCCCTTCGCCGGCCCGATCGGCGCAGTGCGCGTCGGCCGCGTCGATGGCGAATTCGTCATCAACCCAACCCACGAAGAGCGTGAGGAAAGCGACCTCGACCTCATCTACGTCGGCAACAAGACCGACGTCATCATGATCGAAGGCCAGGCCGACGAGCTTCCCGAAGAGGAATTCATCAAGGCCCTCCACTTCGCCCAAGCCGCCGTCCTCAAAATCGTAGAAGCTCAGGAGGAACTCGTCGCCAAGTGCGGCAAGACCAAGCGCGAGTATGAACTCACGCTCGCCAAGGAGCACCTCCTTGAGATCGCCTACGAAATCGCCGGCGACCGCATCGAAGCCGCGATCTACGCGCCCTCGAAAACCGAGCGCTCCAAGAAAGTCGGAGCCCTCCGCGATGAGGTCGAAAAAGCGATCAAGGAGCGCGCTCCCGAGGCCAACGATTTCGACGTCGAGCAAGCCTTCGAATACCTCCAGAAAAAGGCGTTCCGCATCTCCATCATGGAAAAAGGTGTCCGCGCGGACGGCCGTTCCATCGGCGATCTCCGCCCGCTCTACGGCGAAGTCGGCACCCTGCCGCGCGTCCACGGCTCCGCCATTTTCGCCCGCGGCGAAACACAGGCCCTCGCCATCACCACCCTCGCACCGGCTGACGAAAAACAACATTTCGACAACTACGCGGGCGGCGAGGACGAGAAGCGTTTCATCCTCCATTACAACTTCCCTCCGTTCTCCGTCGGTGAGTGCGGACGCATGGGCGGCATCAACCGCCGCGAGATCGGCCACGGCTCCCTCGCCGAGCGCTCGATCGAACCGGTGATCCCCGAGGAATCGGTGTTCCCTTACGCGATCCGCGTTTCCTCTGAGGTCATGGAGTCGAACGGCTCCACCTCGATGGCTTCGGTTTGCGCCGGCACCATGGCTCTTCTCGATGCCGGTGTCCCGCTGATCCGCCCTGTCGGCGGTATCTCCGTGGGTCTCGTCACCGAGAACAACGAGGACGGCTCCCTGAAATCCCACAAGATGCTGCTCGATATCATCGGCTCCGAGGATTTCTACGGCGACATGGACTTCAAGCTCTGCGGCACCAGCGAAGGTGTCACCGGCTACCAGCTCGACCTCAAACTCGCCGGCCTTCCGCTCGCGATGCTCGAGGAAGCCATCCATATCGCCAAGGCAGGCCGCACCAAGATCATTGATAAAATGATCGATTGCATCGCCGAGCCGAAAGAACTCAGCCCGCACGCACCGCGCATCGTTTCCGTCAAAATCCCCGCGGATCGCATCGGCGAGCTCATCGGGCCAGGCGGCAAGAACATCAAGGCCATCCAGGCCGAGTCCGGCGCGGAGATCAACATCGAGGACGACGGTACCGTCCACATCTACGCCTCCAAACAAGCCGGTCTCGACCGCGCGAAGGAGATGATCGACCGCATGTTCCAGGAAATTGAAGTCGGCAAGACCTACACCGGCCGTGTCGTTTCGATCACTCAGTTCGGCGCGTTCATGGAAGTGCTGCCCGGCAAGGACGGACTCGTCCACGTCTCCGAACTGGCCGAAGGCCGCGTGGAGAACGTCGAGGATGTCGTCAAGAAAGGCGATCTCCTCACCGCAAAGTGCCTCGGAGTCGATGAAAAAGGCCGCGTGAAAATGTCACGCCGCGCCTGGCTCCGCGACCAGAAAGCTGCCGAGGCGCAAGCCAACGGCGCCGTCGAGGAAGTGACCACGCTGCTTGTCTAACGTGGCGGCGGATTTCATCCGCCATGCCAAACCCCATCCGACAGCCGGTGTCCGCAAGGGCATCGGCTGTTCGCGTTTCCATCCTGCGGAATCCTCGACAAGCCCTCACCTCATGCTAGGCTTTGCGTATGGAAAAGCTTGCGATCAAGCGACCCTTGGAATCCGAGGGCATACCGCCCCTCATCGAGAATCCCGAGGAAGCCATGGAAATCTTCGCGGAGATCCTCAGGCGCGGAGCCATGTTTTACACCGATGCCAATGACGCTACACAACGACATCAGAGAGTTCATCGAATTGTACCTCTCTCGGAACGTTGATTTCCTCCTCGTCGGCGGCTACGCGCTCGCGTTTCACGGCGCACCCCGCTTTACGGAGGACATCGATCTGATGGTGCTCGTATCGTCCGAAAACGCCGACAAGCTTTTTGGAGTGATCGAGTCCTCTGGATTCGCAAACACTGGAATCAGCCGCGAGGACTTCCTTGAAGTCGGACAGGTCATCCAGTTGGGGCGCGCGCCGAACCGCATCGACCTGCTCACCGGCATCAGCGGAGTGACATGGGAGGAGGCATGGGCTTCCCGCATTCCCGTTTCCCTCGACGGCTTCGCGATCCAAGCGATTGGCAAAGAGGAACTCATGCGCAACAAAAAGGCCACCGGGCGTCCGCAGGATTTTGCGGATCTCGCCAGGCTGAAGGGCTGATACGAACCAGTTCGGTGAGGCATACAAAGCGGGCATATTTTCATTCCCCACCTTTTCGGTTGCCGGGGCGCGGAGGTTTGCTAGTTTGCCAACGTTTTGCTGGGAAAGGATATGAGCGTTCCTCTTGACATGCCCGTGCTTGTTTTAAACCGCTATTGGCAGCCGGTTCACACCTGCTCGGCTCGGCGGGCGGTGCATCTTCTCTGCCTCGGCCATGCGCAGGTCGTGCAGGTGGAGGGCGAGCAGCGGTTCACGACCCACGATCTCGGCTCATGGATCGGCTATTCGAGCCGCATGTCTGGTTTGGAAATGATCCATAGCGTTCGTGTCGCCTTGGGAGTGCCGAAGATCATCGTGCTGGCGATCTACGACCGCCTGCCCCGCTTGGAGGTGAAGTTCACGCGACGTAATGTTTTCCTCCGCGACAAGTTCACCTGCCAGTATTGCGAGAAGGTTTTGCCCGAACTGAAACTGAACCTCGACCACGTGATCCCGCGCGACAAGGGCGGGAAGACGACGTGGGAGAACATCGTGACCTCATGCGTGAGGTGCAATACACGGAAAGCGAACATGCTTCCACAGGAGGCAAACATGCATCCCACTGCGAAGCCCTTCGCGCCGCGCTGGCGCCCGCTTTATGGTTTGCAGGAAAACGGCCTGGGCGACGAGAGCTGGGATCATTTCCTCCACCACGAGAAAAAGGACACGCTGAAATCCGCCTGATCAGTTGCGGCATTTTCTGAGCAGCGTCTCCAGGAAACGGGTGATCTGCACGAGTGCATCCTTGTATTCGGACGCAGGGAGCACGCCGAGATCCGCGCGGCAGCCTTCGAGGAGATCCAACGCGGTGCCCACCGAGCTTTCCAGCGCGTTTTCGTATTGGGCGGTCCCGACGAGTTGGGGAAGATCGATTTCCTCCTGCTCAAGGATGCGTTTGTTGATCAGCTCGCGCTGGCTTTCCGAAGCGGATTCCAAAAGGTTGAGGATAGGCAGGGTGAGCTTGCCCTTGGCGAGATCCGTCCCGAGCGTTTTGCCGACGACCTCTTCCAAGCCGACGAGATCAAGGCAATCATCGTAGATTTGGTAAGCAGTGCCGAGCTTCATCCCGTAGGCGGCCAGTGATGCTTGCTCGCTTTCGCTGAGTCCTGAAACGGCGGCCGCCAGTCCCGTAGCGGCGGCGAAGAGCGCCCCGGTCTTCATCTCGATCACGCGGAAATAATCTTCTTTCGAAAGCGTAAGATCGAAGCGCCGCTGCGTTTGCAGGATCTCCCCCTGGCAAACCTCGCGGGCGGCGTTGCCCACTTTGCGGCAGATATCGATGGAGTTGAAATCGGTGGCGAGCGTGAGGGCGTGGGAAAAAAGCGCGTCGCCTAACAGCACGGCGAGGGCATTGCCCCATTTCGCGTTTGCCGTCGGCATCGAGCGGCGGGCGGTCGCGCCGTCGATGATGTCGTCATGGACGAGCGTGGCCATGTGGATCAGCTCCAGGATCACGCCGATCTTGCGGTGGTCTTCGTTCACACCGCCCGCCGCACCGCCGATGAGGATGGCCAGCGCAGGGCGTATCCTTTTCCCGGAAGTGTTGCAAATGTAGGCGATGTAGGGTTCCACGGCGGAATCGAAATCCCGTACCTGCCCCCGGATCGCGATCTCGACTTTCTCCAGATCCGGTCGGACAAGTTCGAAGGGAAACTGGCTGTTGTTCGGTGAGGTGGCGTTAAAGGCGGCCATGGCTGGCGAGAATATCCACGGATCACCCGCAGCGGCAACCCGCATTCGTTGATTTGGCGGGATCCGTGTAAAATCTCGGGAATCCATTCCGTTAGGTTGACTGTCTGTCCATGGTGGCTACTTTTGGCGATCCCATGACCCGACTCCTTCTAACCGCCATCATATTGATCTGTCCGATCGCGGAATCGCGTGCGCAGCTCGCCACATCGCTGAGCATGAACAAGAGAACCTACATTGCGGGTGAGTCGGTGATCGCGGAAATCATTGTCACCAACCACAGCGGGCGGGAATTGACCCTAGCCTCCACCCGCGCGCTTCCCTGGCTGTCGTTCGTGGTCACCAACAGCAAGGGCAATCCGGTGCCTACCCGCAAACTCAACGTATTCGGTGCCATGAAAATCAAGGCCGGTGAGTCTCTTGCAAAACGTGTCGATCTCACGGAGTTCTTCCATCTCGACAGCCAGGGGAATTTCGCGGCTTCGGCGGTTGTCAGGGATCCCAATGGAACCGTCCAAGGCGCTTCAACCAACCGCATGCTGTTTAACCTGAATCCGGGAAGATTGTATTGGTCTCAGAAAATCGGCGTCGGCAAAGGCAGCGCCAGCCACACCCGGGAACTCAAGCTCATGACTTTTTCAGACGGTCAGAAAACCCAGCTTTACGCCCAGGTGGTAGACGGTCGCACCGGGACATCGATCACCACTTTTTCGCTGGGCGACGCATTGATGCTCAGGAAGCCCATGGTCACTCTAGACGGGAAACAGCGCATGCATGTGATGTATCTCGGAACCCCTTCCATGTGGGTGCATTGCCAGGTCAGTGCCGACGGGAAACTGGTCGGAAGGGACATCCACCAGCGCGCCGCGCAAGGGGATCCCATTCTAATGGCCTACGGTGACGGCTCCGTCCGTGTCATGAATAGCATTCTCTATGATCCGAAGGCCGTTGAGGCGGAGAGATCCAAGATACGCAAGGCCTCTGATCGCCCTGAAATTCAACTGGAGTAGGACGCCATGCACCGAAATCTCACAAATTGGACGATTTCGCTTTACAGTTTTAGAAAATTAGTCAATGTAAATTAACAATCTTTGTAGCCAAACAATCATGAAATCATTGATACTCAACCTGTTGCTCTGCCTAGGTTTTTCGGCAGCAGCCGGCGCGTATAGCTTCCGCACGGTGATCATTGATCCCGGTCATGGCGGCCAAGACAAAGGAGGGCAATGGGGGCGCGTTTACGAAAAGCATCTGGCACTGGACACATCGATCCGTCTTGAGTCGCATCTCAAAAAAATGGGTTACAACACGGTGCTCACGCGGCGCAGTGATTACTTCGTCTCGCTCCCGGGTCGGATGACGATGGCGAACAAGTATAGGGGCGCGATCTTTATCAGCATTCACTACAACTACACTTGGAAGCAGCATGTGAGCGGCATCGAAACCTTTTATCACAGCAAGCAGAGCCATCAGCTAGCCCGGGATGTGCATCGCGGTGTGATGAGCCGGGTCAAGGTAGTGGATCGCGGTGTCAAATACGCCCGCTACTACGTGATTCGGAACACGAATATCCCTTCAATCCTGGTTGAGGGAGGGTTTGTGAGCAATTCCAACGAGCGCAGCCGCATGAAGACCGCTTGGTTCCGGGACGCGATCGCGCGTGGCATCGCAGATGGCGTGCAGAACTTTCGGAGGGGCGGTTGAGGCAGGTGGCCGTGGTGAGGCGAAACGGGTAAGTGCCACGTGCTTCGCTGGGGTTGCCACGTGCTTCGCCGGGATCTCGCTGTCCGATCAGAGTGCGTAAGAGACTTCTCCGTTTCCCACGCTACCCTATCCGTGTGCTCAACACGGCTTTCCGTGTGCTCAACACGGCTTTCCGTGTGCTCAAAACGGCTATCCGTGTGCTCAAACCCGGACACAAAAAAAACGCCCTCCATTTACGGGAGGGCGGCTGTATGAGTTGTTAAAACTAAGTTCAGTTGACTGCCACGGCGGATGATCCGGTTTCTCCGGTCCGGATGCGGATGGCTTCCTCGATCGTTGAGATGAAGACCTTGCCATCACCGATCTTGCCGGTATTTGCGCTCTTGACGATGGCTTGGGCTACGCCCTCGGCCTGTGCGTCATCGACGACGATCTCGATCTTCACTTTCGGGAGGAAATCCACGGTGTATTCGGAACCGCGGTAGATCTCGGTATGCCCTTTCTGGCGGCCGAAACCCTTCACTTCGGTGACGGTCATGCCTTGGACTCCGACCTCTGCGAGGGCTTCCTTAACTTCTTCAAGCTTGAATGGTTTGATGATGGCTTCGATTTTTTTCATGGTTGCGGCGGTTGGTGTGTTTTTAAGAGCAAGTGGCGTGCCAAGTATGTAGGCGTCTTATTTTTAACTCCTAACTGGTTTTAGGCTACAGGGGGAGGCGAGTGTTTGCGAGCGAAAATCCCTCCGCGCCCGAAAATTTCATCCGACGGGGTTGCGATTCGATGAAATGTAGCCCACTATGCGCCGTATCCATACGAACATGAAGAAATCAATCATCACACTACTCCTTGCCGCTTTCATTTCAAACGCATCCGCCCAGGACGCGAAGATCGAGATCACCGGCAATGACCAAATGCAGTATAATATCAAGGCGTTCGAGGTGACCGAAGGCCAGAAAGTGGTTCTCTCTTTCAAGCACATCGGCCAGCTCCCGGCCATTGCCATGGGACATAACGTCGTGATCCTGAAATCCGGGACCGCGGTGCCGGCATTTGCCACCAAGTGCGCACCGGCCAAGGATACGGGATACATCCCGCAGGACGAGGAATCGAAAAAGCAAATCGTGGCACACACCAAAATGCTCGGAGGTGGTGAGTCCGAGGAGATTACCTTTACTGCACCGGCGGCAGGCGACTATCCCTTTATCTGTAGCTTTCCCGGGCACTTCGCGATCATGCAAGGCGTCATGACGGTGAAGGCGAAATGATCGGCTTTGGATCATTCACCGTGCGATGAATCCCTAGCGCAGTTCAGGTGCCGCCGGGATTTGCCGAGATAACTTCCTTGAGCAAACCGGCCATCACGCGTGCGGCGCCTTTGCCGGTTTCTAGGACTTCCTCATGGTTGAGGTTTTCCTGCATCCCGGCCGCCCAATTGGTGAGGCAGGAAAAGCCGACGACACGCAGCCCGAGAGCCCGTGCTTGTATGGTTTCCAGAACGGTGCTCATGCCGACGGCATCTGCGCCGATGGTCCGCAGCATCCGAATTTCCGCCGGAGTCTCATACTGCGGGCCGCGCAAACCGGCGTACACCCCCTCGTTGAGTTTCATGCCACGATCCGCCGCCGCCTTCCTGAAATCCTCCCTCCATAGCGCGTCATAGGCCACGCTCATGTCGATGAAGTTCGCCCCGGAGAGCGGGCTCGCGCCGGTGAGATTGAGATGGTCGGAAAGCATCATCCACTCGCCGGGGGCGAAATCCCGGTTCACGCTGCCGGCGGCGTTCGTAAGGACAAGCGAGTTCGCGCCTTGCTCTGCCATCCAGCGCACCCCGGCCGTCACCGACTCCGCGCCATGCCCTTCGTAAAGATGCACGCGACCTTTCATCAGGACGACATCCGAGCCGCCGAGCTTCCCGAAAAGGAATTTCCCCGCATGTCCGGGTACGGTGGAAACGGCCAGTCCCGCCTCCGCGAAACCGACCTCGCGGGTGACCTCCACCTCATCGGCCAAAACGCCCAATCCCGATCCCAGCACCATCGCAAGCATGACTACCCCTAGCCCGCCACGCGCCGCACGCCATGAAATTTTTCCCAAAATGCCAACATTCCTTTGCATACCCGAATGAATCGTTGCATCTTCCGTGCGATGTCATTCCGCGCCCGGATCACGCTGCCACTTGTTTTTCTACCGTTCCTCACGCAATGCGGCACGGGCTACGTTCCCTCCACGAGCGCCGTCACCGGCCCCTTCGATAGCCGCGGCAACTACGTCGAGGAATGGGCGGACAGTCCCGAGAAATGGCATCGTCCGTCAGCCCCATCGAGTCCATCGAGCCGGCCAAAGCCCACTTACGAGCAACGGAATCCCGCGCCTCCCCAGATCGCCGCCGTCGAGCGGCGCCCCTCGCCGACCGTTTCCACACCCAAGCCCAAGCCCAAGCCCAAGCCCAAGCCCAAGCCAGTGGTTGTGAAAATCAAGCCCAAGCAGGTGAAATATACCGTGAAAAAAGGCGATAGCCTGAGCCGCATCGCCTCCAAGCACAGCATCGGACTCAGCTCCCTGCGCCGCGCAAATAGAATTTCGGGCGACCTCATCCGCCCCGGCCAGGTGCTTACGATTCCGAAGTGAGACTCGCGTTGCACATCCCGATCGCGTGCCCGTTCCCATTTGGCAAGTCGCTCGGGCAAGCTTACAACATTGTAAAATCGGTATGCGAACCGACGTATTTTTTAAATCCATGAAACATCCGCGCCCCACAACCTTAGCCGTCCTTTTGCTGGCTGGAATCCTCACCGCGCCCGCAGCCACCTTCGAATCCTTCGAGGGCGATGGCTTCGGCGAATGGCAAAGCACCGGCTCCGCCTTCGGCCTCTCGCCCGTGCATGGCAAACTCGATGGGATGAAGGGTGAGCCCCCCACTGCCTACGCGAACGAATCCTTCGCTCTCTCCGCTCATGGCGGCGACGAAGCGGTCGGCACCCTAGTCTCACCGGAGTTCACCATCGAAGAGGACTACATCGCTTTCCTCATCGCCGGGGGCGACCATGCAGGAAAAACCGCCCTCCAACTCATCGTCAACGGCAAGGTCGCCATGGAGGCCACGGGGAAACGCAGTTTGCTCTTCAAGCCGGCCGTGTTCGATGTAACCAAGCTCAAGGGACAAAAAGCCCGCCTGCGTGTAGTTGACGAGGAGAAGGGGAGATGGGGAGTCATCGCGGTCGATCACATCATTTTCACCGATTCCGCCGACGCGAAATTCCCCTCCTCCACGAAGGGCATTCAACCCCATGTCTCGGGCCTGGTGTCCACCAAAGCATTGCCCGGCGCGACGATTCCGGGAGGCAGCACACTGAAGGTGGAGGCGGATTACGAGGGGCAGGGAATCATGTCTCCCACGGCACTTACCTTTGACGAACAAGGCAACATCTATGTCTCGGAGACACACCGTTTCAGCTTCGGCACCGAGGACGACCGCAGACACCTCTACTGGTATCTCGACGACCTCGCGGCGAAGACGGTCGATGATCGGCGCGAACTCCATGAGAAATGGAAAGGGAAGGTTTCCATGGAATACATGACTTCCAAGAGTGAGGTGATCCGCCGATTTTCCGACAGCAACGGAGACGGCTCCTTTGACAAGGTAAATGTCTTTTCCGACAGCTACAACGATGTCCTCGACGGCACGGGAGCGGGTGTTTTCTTCTACGACGGGGCACTCTATTTCGCCTGCATCCCAAAAATCTACAAACTGCGCGACACGGACAACGACGGCGTTGCTGACGAAAAAAAGGTCGTGGAGGAGGGCTTCGGCGTGAGGATTTCGCTTTCAGGCCATGATCTCAATGGCTTCACCCTCGGCCCGGACGGTCGCATCTACGGCACGATCGGCGACCGCGGCTTTTCCCTCCTCACCAAGGAAGGCAAAGAATACCGTTACCCGGACGAGGGCGCGGCGTTCCGGTTCGAGCCGGATGGAACGGGCTTCGAGGTTTTCCACACCGGCCTCCGCAATCCAAAGGAGATCGCCTTCGACGAGTTCGGCGACGCTTTCAGCGTGGATAACAACTCGGATCAAGGCGACAAGGCCCGGATCGTCTATCTCGTCGAGGGAGGCGATAGCGGTTGGCAGATGGAGCATCAGGCCATGCACACCTTCCACCGCAGCATCGGCCTTGAGAAACGCCCGCCGAGCCGCTGGATGAACGAGAAAATGTGGGAACTGCGCAATGATGCCCAACCCGCCTACATCCTGCCGCCCGCAGCCCACCTGACCTCCGGCCCATCCGGCCTGACTTATCATCCGGGTGCCGGCTTCCTCGAGAGCGAGAAAGGCCGTTTCCTTATCTGCAATTACACGGGCGGCGCGGCAAACTCCGGCATCTGGTCTTTTAAAATGGAAACCGATGGCGCGGGCATGAAAATGGCTGATGCCCGCCATTTCACCGTGGGCATCGCCGCCACGGACGTCGAGTATTCCTTTGATGGCCGCGTGTTTATCACCGACTTCCTCACCGGTTTTATATCCCATGAGAAAGGACGGCTACTATCCATCAGCGCGGGCGATAAAATGTATCTGGCCGACGAGGCGAAGGACGCCGCGAAACTCATCTCCGAAGGCTTCGACAAGCGCGAGTCCGCCGAACTCGCCAAACTCCTCTCCCACGCCGATTCCCGCGTCCGTCTCCGCGCCCAGATCGCGCTGACCCGCAAGCCGGATGGCATCGCGGTTTTCAAAAAAGCCACGGAATCCGAAGACCAAATCGAGCGCATCCACGGCATCTGGGGTCTGGGAATCATCGCCCGCCGCGGCTCAGTACCATCGCCTTTGGGGGAATTCGCCACCCTGCCGAAAAAAGGCCTGCGCGAGGCCGCCGCCAACATCATCCTCCCTCTGCTGGCAGACCCTGATCCCGAAATCCGCGTCCAAGCCCTGCGATCCATCGGCGAGGGGCCGCTCGCCGGGCACGCGCTTCCGTTCGGCACACTCCTCTCGGATGATTCTCCCCGCGTCCGTTTCGCGGCGGGCATCGCGATCGGGAAAACCAAGGCAGTGGGTCACTACTCTGCCGTGCTCGATTTCCTCAGGAAAAACAACGACCGCGACCTATTTCTGCGCCACGCCGGGATCTACGCGCTGGAGCACATGTCCACGGACGCGCGGCAAGTCAGCATCCTTGCCAACGATCCCTCCCCCGCCGTGCGCCTCGCCGCCGTCGTCGCTTTGCGCCGCATGAAAAACATCGAGGTCGCACGTTTTATCAACGATCCCGACCCCAAAGTGCAGGACGAAGTGATACGCGCGATCCAGGATCTCGACATGACGGATATGCGCCCGCTGGCCGCCGCGCTGCTGGATGATCTGGGCCGCCGCAAATGGTCGCCCTTCATGCTTCGCCGCCTGATACACAACGCCTACCGCGTAGGCACGGTGGAGAACGCTACCCGCATTCTTGGGGTCGCTGCGAACAAGTCCCTGCCCATCGAAGTCCGCGAGGAAGCCATGCGCCTGATCGGCAACTGGGAAAAACCTTTCCCTGCCGACCAACTCAGCGGTCACTGGCGTCCGCTAGAAGCACGCCCTCTTGACACCCTCAAACCTGCCCTTGAGAAAGCGCTGCCGGTCCTCATCAGAACGGATGCCTTCGTGCTCGCAGGTGCGCTCGAACTCATTGACAAATACGAGGTCAACGTCGCTTCGCTCGATGACGAAAGCCTCGCATCCATCATCACCAACGCCGAGCTTCCCAGCAATGCCCGCGCGAAAGCGCTCACGCTCTACGTCCACCGCGACGGCAAAGGCCTCAACAAGCTCCTCGCGCAAGCCGCGAATGATGCCTCCAACGAACTCGCCGTTACCGCGCTCGACGAACTGGCGAAACGCGATCCGCAGGCCTCCCTCACGGCGGTCGAAGCGGCGGTCAGCTCCGACAACCCCTCGCGCGCCCAGAAAGCATGGGGCGTGCTGGCCGGTATTCCGGGGGATAGTGCGGCCGCGTTCATCGCCTCCAGCCTCGGGAAACTTAAGGAAGCGAAGGGCATTTCCCCGGGATCCATCGAACTCATCGCCGCCGCGAAATCCCGCAAGGAAGCCGCCGTCGTCACCGCGCTCGCGGCCTTCGACAAGGCGATGGCGGAAAGCCCCGACCCACTTGCCAAGTACAACATCGCCCTCAAAGGAGGAGATCCCACCAAGGGCGCAGCGCTGTTCGGCTCCCATCCCGCAGGCCAATGCATGCGTTGCCACAAGGCGGAGGACAAGGGGCACGCCGCGGGAGGTGACGCCGGCCCGAACCTCTCCGGTATCGGTAAAATCCATGATCTCCGTTATCTCCTGCAGTCCCTTGTGGATCCTGCGGCGGTGGTCGCACCGGGCTACGGCATTACCTCGGTGACTTTCAAAAACGGAGCATCCCTCGGCGGTACGCTTGTGGCGGAAACGCCGGACCACCTCGACATCGCCACCCCCGACAAGCTGCTCCGCGCCAAGCGTGCTGACATCGAGTCCTTCACCCCTCCCGTTTCCGCCATGCCGCCCATGGGCGACCTCATCAAGCCCGATGAAATCCGCGACCTCGTCGCGTGGTTGGCGTCGCTTGAGAAAGAGACCAACAAGGCACCCGCCAAGAAAGCGGAGATCGTCGATCCATCCAAACTCCCCGGCGCGAAGCCCCAGTCGAGCCACAACCCCTTCGAACAGACCCTGATCCCCATCGCCACCGGAGACAGCAAGGTCGAACCCGACACCTCGAAAATCGGAAAACAGCAATACATGCTCTGTGGAGCCTGCCACGGACAACAGGGAGAGGGCACCGCTGCTGCCCCGCCGCTGGCCGGTTCCGAGTGGGTAACCGGCCCCGCCGAAAACCTGATCCGCATCCAGCTCCGCGGCCTCACCGGCCCGATCAAAGTGAAGGGACAGGAATACAATTTCCCCGCCGGAATGATGGCCATGGCCTACCAGACCGACGAACAGATCGCCGCCGTGCTGACGCATATCCGCTCCAGTTTCGGCAACACCGCCCCCGCCGTCGCACCAGCCGAAGTCGCCGCGTTGCGGGGCGAAGTCGGCAAGCCGCAACTCACTGCCGCAGAACTCATCCAGCCGGAGCCGCCCGCCGTTTCCGCGAAATCCGCCGACGCGAAAGAATCAAAATATGACAACATGAAAACCTCCCTCGGGGCACCGCTTTGGGTTTTCACCGCCATTTTCCTCTTCGTCCTGATCTGCTTTGTCGGCGTCTTCAGGAAGTGAGTTTCATTGTATTACGGGTTAGCCTTGAATGGAAATTGGGGATTTGAAATGGAGAGGTTAGGTTCTCATTTCCAATCACTTGGACATGCGCACCTCACCATCAAAGCCGGGAACCAACCGAATCCCGAGCCCTAGACCTTTTTTACCATCGAGACCCTCATGCGGCGACGGCTTTGCGGCGGGCGACAGCTTTCCGGAGATGCATGGAGAAAACCCACAGCAGGCCTAGGGAGACCATGGCGCAGGAAATATAGGGAAGGGTCCAGACCGGGTTTTTTACGACCTGTAGGATGGTGGTGGTGTCGTCGTTCGCGAAGCCCGACTGGAAGAAGGTGAGCCCCTGGTAGCGCAGCGGATGGTTCATGTAGATGAGATCCTCGCGATCCTCGCCGCTTGTCGGATTCATCAGGCGGATCTTACTTGAGAAATTTTTCGGGACGTTCGTGCCGAGGTAGCGGTCGTGGCTGAAGTCGAGGAGCTTGATGGAAAACGGGTGGTAAAGCCGCGCCTGGCGGATCGTGAACTTCCAGCTTTTTCCGCCCGCTTCGAAGGACTGCGTGCCGACGAGGGCATTGGTAAGCAGCCAGCGGCCCGGAGCCGCGCCGCCATCCGGCACCACACTGATGAAGGAGGTAGCGAGGTCCCGGCGATCCATCGCGGTCTCGCGGGGCTTCGAACGCACCGCGTAGCCGATGCCCGCCCCCGCCGTCGCGCGCATGGGATCGAAGCTTTCGTTTGCGACCTTTTCCTCAAGGATCTCGCTGTTTTCGAAATGGCGGTCGATGCGCAGGGTGAAGCCGGGGAAGGGAAACGCCGCGCCTTCCTTGAGGCGGCTCTGCGGGATGGCTTGCACCGTTTCCATGCCGTCGCCGGAAACCTCGATCACGGCCAGCTCCACCTCGCGGGGAAAGGTGGAGTAGTTCATCGTCTGACCTTCGTTGACGGTCATTTGTGCCTCCTTGCCGAGGAAGCCGGTGAACAGCTCGCCGATGAGCATCAGCAGGATGCCGGAATGGATGAGCAACATGCCCGCCTTGTTCCAGCGGAGCTTGAAGCGCGAGCCGTGGGCGGCGAGGAGATTCACGATGAGCAGGCAGCCGAGCAGCGAGCCGCCGGGCAGCGGAATCTTGAATTCTCTTTCCCCCGGCATCACATCCCACCACGCGATCCACGAGCGGAAAAACAGCGCCACGACCTCATGGATGCCGAGAGTAACCTGCGAGATGGTGCCGACGAAAATCAGCACCATCGCGAAGCCCAGCAACGTGACCGTGAGGCGCAGGGAACTCAGGAATTTTCCGGCGGCTTGGAGCATCATGGGAAAGCGGCGGTGCGGGCGAAGTTCTCGAATTTCTCACGGTTCATCTCCACCAGCGAGGCCTCGCCGGTGACCTTGAAAAACCAGGTGACGCCTTCCGCCTTGAGGATGGCGGTGGAGATGGCGGCCTTTTTTCCGTCGAGCACCGCTTCCTCGCTGACCATGTGGGTCACGAAAAGTTTACCCGCCGCGCCGTCCATTTCCACGCCGAGCGCGGGATCATCGGCGCCCGCGAGAGGGGGAAGCTGAACCTGGCCGCGCCAGCGGTTCACGTTTTCGAGCACGCTGCCGGAATCTCCGGGCAACGGGATGACGGAGACATCGGCGGTGGCGCCGTCCTCGCCTTTGATCGCGAAGCTCGCGGCACGCATCGCGCTGCCCTGGCTTTCCTCCCAACCCTCCGGCGCGGTGACATTGATCTTCGGCACACGTGGCGGGGCGGGAGCGGAAGGCGCAGACGGCACGGCTTGCTCCTCGCCCGCGATGCGGACATCGGAAAGGAAAGCCATGAATACCTCGCCGCCGCTTTCACGCAGCTTCGCGGACGGGCCGGTGAGTTTGAAATACCATGTCTCCGAACCAAGAGGCAGCACGGCGGCGAAAATGCCCTCGGCGTCGGCAGGAGCGTCGTCGGGGTTGAGGTTGAAAAGCAGCATTTCGTGGGAGCTTCCCGTGACGGGCATCGGCTGACCGGTCACTTTTTCTTCGGGCAGCTCTTGCATGTTTACCTGCCCGCGCCAGCGGTTCACGTTCGCGGCGAGTCCGCCGCCGTCGCCGCCGAGTTTGGAAACTGTTAGGCGACCGAGCTCTGGCACCGTGTAGGCGGCGCTGAGGAACTTGCCGGCCTCCTCCATTTTCCAATCCGGCAAGGCACGCCATGTCACGGAATCGGAATGCGCCGCGTGATCATGTCCACCCGTATCCGGTTTTGGCGGGGCCTCCGCCTCGGGCTCTACGGCCACGCGGTAGGTGCGGATTTCCTCGTTCTTGCAGGAGCAGATCGCGAGACAAAAAAACAGGGCGGGGAAAGATAAGTTTCGCATGACGTGGTTTCGCCAAAAACCTCGCCCGCAAAGGGGCGTGCGTCGAGAACAGATGTGGCAGCGCATACGCCAATTGCCTTGATATCCGGGTTCGGTTCGGGGATAAAGAATCCAGTTATGGATTGGCGGTTTCCTCTGTTCCTTCTTGCTCCGGTTTCACCGCTGTTCGCACAGCGGATGGAAGTCGCCGATGTGCGTCAGGTTTTGGCGCAGGCCGTGCAGGAGGCGCAGGCGATTTCGCCGGTGGATAACCGGGTGATCGCGGTTACCGACCGGGAAGGCCACGTGCTGGCGGTGTGGGATGTCAATGGCGCGGTGGCACCGAACCCAACGCCCTCCCGAGTTGCGGACGTGGTTTCGAAAGCCGGAGCGGCAGGCTTCCTCAGCAGCGATGAGCACGCCTTCACCTCGCGCACGGCGGCGTTCATCGTGCAGAACCATTTCCCCCCCGCCGTGGAAAACCGCCCGAACGGCCCGCTCGTCGGCGTGAATTTCTCGAGCATGGCGTTCTCGGACACGAACAAATTTAAAGCACCCTCCCCCCTCGGCACCTTCCCTTTGCCGCCTGTGCCCGGCGTGGATAACCTCGGCAGCGCGACACCCGCCGACGCTTTCCGCAGCGTGCCTTTCACCTCGCTGCTCACCCTGCCCGCCGCCGTTTCCAGCCCCGGGGGAGTGCCTCTTTTCAAAAACGGAATCCTTGTCGGCGGTATCGGCGTGATGGGTTTCGCAGACGCTCCGGTCGCGGATTTCGATATCTTTTTCCAAGCGAACATCAACGAGCGCATCGCGCTGGCTGGGCAGGCGGGCTTCAGACCGGCTCCGGTTATCGGCGGAAACAACGTCGCCATCGACGGGGTGAGGCTGGCGTATGTGGTCGGTGGAGGCTCGGAAAACACCGTGGCCGATCCCGCGACGTTCCTTGCTGCGAACGGCAGTGCCGTTACCTTCGCGGATATTGATGGCATCCCCGCCTCGGCGGACGATGGCGCGGTGGATTACTCCCCGAAAGCCTCGCCGCCCGCCGTCGTTTATCCGAACCCCTTCGGTCTGACCGGACCCGGCGGAGTCCCGGGGCAGCTCCGCTCCGCGATCCGCGCCGATCCTTTGCCGGGAAACATCGCTGGAGCGGCGCGGCTCAGCGCCGCGGAGGTGGAAACGATCCTGAGGCTGGCCGCCGAACGCACGCAGATCACCCGCGCCGGGATCCGCCTGCCGCGCGGAAAAATCACGCAGGTTTGGATTTCCGTGATCAACAATCCGGCCGCAAACGGCGTGGAGCCGGTCGTATTGGGAACCTATCGCACGCCGGACGCGACGATTTTCAGTTGGGATGTCGCCGTGCAGAAAGCCCGCACCGCTCTGTTCTACTCCCGGGGCTTGGAAAGGGGGACGCCGCGGGCGCTTTCCTCACGGTCGGTAGGTTTCCTTTCGCAGGATATTTATCCGCCGGGCATCGGCAATAATCCGGCCGGCCCACTCTTCGGTTTGCAGGCGGCGCTCTCTCTCAACGGCGGGACGGTTCCCTCCGCGCCGATCAACCTGAACGTGCCCAACGGCATCACCATTTTCCCGGGCGGCTTCCCGCTCTACCGCAACGGTGTCCTCATCGGCGCGATCGGCGTGTCGGGTGACGGCATCGAGCAGGATGACATTGTCGGCGCCAGCGGCGCGCGCGATTTCCTTCCCCCGCAAGAGGGCCGCGCCGACAACTTCGTTTACGAAAGGGCGCGCCTGCCTTACGCGAAGTTTCCCCGGGCTTCCACAAGTTTCTGAGGGGTGGCGGAAAATCAGAATCCCAGCAGCAGGATCCGATAGATGCCCGCCTTTTGCTGTGGCATGGGGAAAGTGACGGAGGTCTCCGCGGCGTTGGCGAGGACGGGAGCCTGCGGGGCATTGACCCAGCCCTCAGCTCCAAGAATCTGAAGCTGATAGGTGCGGCCGGGCAGGCTGTCCCATCTGATGGTGAGCTGGTTCGTGCCGCCGATGCGCTCCATGGAGGTCGAGAATTTCTCGATGATGAGCCGCACTTCCTGGTGGAAGGTATCGACCACATAGACATTGCCATTCTGGTCGCAGGCGGCGGAGTTGGGATTGGCGAGGGACTTCGGGCCGGTCTCCGGATCGCCCGCGAAAAGGGAGACATTGCCATCGGCAGGAAGGCGGAAAAGGGCGTTTCCGAAGGATTCGCAGATGATGAATCCGCCCTCTGGGTGTGCGACGATATCGGTCGGTTCGAGGAAACGGGCATGCAGGCGCGGGCCGGGTTTGAAACCGGATTCGAGCGGACTGCCGGCGAAGGTGCTTACATGTCCCAACGGAGTCATGCAGCGGATCGCGTGGTTGGCGGAGTCTGCGATGTAAAGATTGCCATCCGCGCCGAGGCACATGCCCATGGGCGCGGAAAATCGGGCGTTGGCTCCGGTGCCATCGGTGAAGCCCCACGAGCCGGCTTTTCCTGCGACGGTGGTGACGGTGCCATCAAGGTTGATACGGCGAATGATCTGGTTGCCGGTGTCGCTGACGTAGAGGTGTCCGGCGGGCGCGTAGGCGATTCCGCTTGGATTGTTGAAGCGCGCGCCCGCGCCTTTGCCATCGAGCTGGGCGGGGACGGAGGTGATGGCTCCGTAGCTGAGATTGACATCGTCCGCATTGCCCAAATCCCCGGCAAGGGTAGTGACCGCACCGTTCGCGGCGATGGCACGAATGCAATGGTTTCCACTGTCCGCCACGAAGAGAACACCGCCGGGGCTGACGGCAATGTCTGCTGGGAAATGAAAACGCGCTGAGGATCCTACACCGTTCACCGCACCGGGCTCGCCGGGTTGTCCGGCGACAGTGGTGACGACCCCGCCCGGCGCGATCTTGCGGATCACGTGGTTGCGGGCGTCGCAAACGTAGAGATTCCCCTGTGCATCGCGAGCGAGACCCATCGGGTCGTTGAAACGCGCCACGTCTCCCGTGCCGTCACGGTGTCCGGCCTGGTCGGTCGCTCCCGAAACAGGCGCGATGGTTTCCGCCCCGAAAAGCGCGGAACCGGATACCAGAAAAATCAATGGAATGAGGTGGCGTTTCATCTTCCTGCTTCCTTGGCTGCCCGGCGTTTTTTCAGGCGGCCGGTATTTGAAACGGGCTCATCATCTCCTGCCGATGCCGGGACGGCGAAATCCTCGGTCGGCGTCACCGCGCGCTTGCGGGTATCGATGAGCATACCGTTTTCACCGTGGCTCACATCGGCGACGCGGTAATACTCACCGGTCGGCTTTTTGTAAAACGCCGCCATTTCCTCAAGACTGAAAGGGCGGGAGCCGCGCCTTCCGAAAACCACGGTCTGGTTGCCGCTCTCGTCCACCACGCGGTCGCGGTCGAGGCCGCGCGAGACCGTGACGACCGGATGTTTGCTCGGGAAGGTCGCGATGAGTTTCGGCTCCGGTTTCGGCGAGAAGCCCATGTGGCCGGGGACATTATCCGGCGAGATCATCTGGACGATGCGCAGCCCGTTGTGGCCGTCCGCGATGTGGGCATACATCGAGGCGCTGACCGATCCGATTTGCACGTCGCGGGCGTCGTTGATGGCTCCGCCTGCGGTGAAATCGGAGAGCTTGCGGGGCTTCCCGGGATTCTTGATGTCGATGATCGCGAGACCCTGCGAGCCGTTGGCGACGTAGAGATAGGTGCGCGCGACGTAGAGGCCGTTGGCCTCGCCCAAGCTGACGGACGCGCCAGTGATCGGTTGCGGTTTCGCGGGATTGGAAATATCGAAGACCTTCACGCCCTCCGCGTCGGTGACGAAGCAGTAATGCCATTGCGTGGAGACCTGGCGGGCGCCGCGCAGGAACGATCCGGTATAACTGCCTGCCATCACCGGGTTCTGCGGATCTTTCACATCGACAACTGCCAGGCCCTGCGCGGTGGTGACGTAGAGCCATTGCCCCGCCATCCACGAGTGGCGCGCGCCGTCCAGCGTACCGCTTGGATTGAAAGTCGCGGCCCTGCGGATGAAATTGTTCGCCGGGTTGCCATCGAGCATCGTCGCGACGTCGGCCACGATCAGGCCTTCCTCAAGATCGGTGACGAAAACGTAGCCGTAATAATCCGCGATGGGCTGCTCCTCGTTCACGGGAAGGCGCTTGCGTTTGGGATCGTTGATGAGGGTGCTTGGCAGCGTGATCGAGGTGGCGTGGGCGGATTTCACGAACGTATTGTGACCCAGGGCGGAGAACGGAGTGGCGACGATGCGCTCCGAGAAATTCTTGTTGTCCACGTTCGCGACATCGAAGACCCCGAAGCCGTTTTCCCCAAGCGCCGCGTAAAGGTATTCGCCGCGGAGCTGGAGATCGAGGGCGACGCCGCCCTTGGCCGGGTGATGGTGCTCGATGGTGAGATTCGATCCGTTCGCGAGGTGCTGCGCGTAGTAGTCCGGGTAGGCGTATTTGTGCAGGTGGCTGCCGATCGCCGCCTGCGGCTCCGTGCGCTCCGTCCAGGCCACCGCGCTGAGACCGTGGCCTTCGGTGCCGATGTAGGTGTGCCGTCCGAAAAAGTTCACCGTGCCCGTGCCGAAGCCGAGGAGCTGGGTCATGATCGCGTTGTTGTCGTTGTCCTCGGAAAGGTGGCAGTCCGTGCAGTTTTTCGTGGTGCCGACGCCACTGGTGGTGTGCGCGAAGTGGGGGTTGAAAGCCTGGCCGGAATAGCCCTCGGCGGAAACCGTTTGCTGCTGCGTGTATAACCACTCGCGGTTCGCGCCCTGCGAGCCGACGAGCATCGCGCTCGACGAGCGGATCACGGCGAGGCGGTTGTCCTTCGCCGTGCTGTCGATGCCGAGCATGAAGACATCGTCGCGCACGACCTGCGGATTGTAGGAGCTGTAGTTGCGCGAGGTGGTGCCCTCAAACTTGTTGGCGGCCATCTTGAAATTCGCCTCCATCGGGATATGGCAGCCGAAGCAACTTGTGGCCCATGAGGTGTGGCAGGTCTGGCAATCCATCGCCGCGTCGCTGTGGGCGAGGTTTTTCGCGCAGCCTTCCTTGCTGTCCGGCACGCTGCCCCATGACTTGCCGTCGCGCTTGAGCGTTTTCGCATAGGCGCTCATGATGTTGTAGTCGGCGGACTTCGGATCGACGGTGTCGAGGGTCTGCGGCACGGTCCACTTCATGTTCGCATCCATGGACGATTGCTGGATCAGAGTCTTGCCGTCCGCGCTCCAGGTGAAACGCGGGCCGAAGGGGGTGTTACTTTCCCGGAGATCGATACGTTCCACTTTTCCATCTTTCGAAAGCGTGCCGCCCTTGCCGGAAGTGACGAGCGTGGTGCGCTCGCTGACGGTGCCGTGGCAATCGATACACATGATCGCGGTGGCCGCGCGGGGCTCGACGTAGAGTAGGCCGTTGCCGTGGGAGTCGTTGAGGAAATGGCAATCCACGCACTGCATGCCGAGCGCAAGGTGGATGTCCTTGAGGTGGACGGCCTTCTTGAACTTGTCCTTGTCGGCGTGGTCGATCTTATCGCCCTTCAGCGTGAGCAGGTTGCCCTCGCGGTCTTTCTTGAAAACGGCGCGGAACATCCAGCCGTGGCCGTGGTAGTCGGCGAACTGTGTCTCCTTCAGCTGGGGATTCAGCTCGGCGGATTTCTCCAAGAAATTCACATCGCCCCACAGCCCGCGGGCGGCGGCGGCCTCGGGGTTGCGGCGCAGGGACTCCGCCATTTCCTCATCGGTCGGATACTTCTGCTTTTTCGGATACATGAACTCCGCGTCGGATTCCTGATCCCACCAGATGTATCCGAGATAGGGGTTCAC